>JACFNY010000204.1:2347-4425 GCA_019454625.1 Sphingomonadaceae bacterium | reverse complement strand
CCGCCACAACGTCTCCAACGCCACCGCGGCGATCGCCGTCGCCCACGAGCTCGGCATGTCCGGCGACGACATCCGGCGCGGGCTGTCCGCCTTCGGCGGCGTCAAGCGCCGCTTCACTCGCACCGGCTCGTGGAACGGGGTCGAGGTGTTCGACGACTACGGCCACCACCCGGTCGAGATCAGGGCGGTGCTGAAGGCGGCGCGGGAAGCCTGCCAGGGCCGCGTCATCGCCATCGCCCAGCCACATCGCTACAGCCGCCTCCACGACCTGTTCGACGATTTCGCCGCCTGTTTCAACGATGCCGACACGGTCGCCGTCGCGCCGGTCTATGCCGCCGGCGAGGAGCCGATCGAGGGCGTCGACGCCGAGGCGCTGGTCGGGCGCATCCGCGCCGCCGGCCACCGCGACGCGCGCTTCGTCGAGGGCGCGCCGCAGATCGCGCCGCTGGTGCGGGAACTGGCGAAGCCCGGCGATTTCGTCGTGCTTCTCGGCGCCGGCAACATCACGCAATGGGCCTATGCCTTGCCGAAGGAGCTGGAGGCGGGCTCGTGAGCGCCCTCCCGACGAATGGCGCCGCCCTTCTCGAACGGCTCTCGCCCGCGCTCGAAGGCATTCGCGGCAGGCTGACCCCCGATGCGCCGATGGAGACCATCACCTGGTTCCGCGCCGGCGGCCCGGCCGAGCTTCTGTTCCAGCCGGCCGACGAGGACGACCTCGCCGCCTTCCTGAAGGCCCTGCCGCGGGACGTCCCGATCACCATCGTCGGCATCGGCTCCAACCTGCTGGTGCGCGAGGCCGGCATCCGGGGCGTGGTCATCCGCCTGTCCGCCAAGGGGTTCGGGTCCGTCGAGGTGGTGGGCGAAAACCGCCTGCGCGCGGGCGCGGCCGCGCCCGACAAGCGCGTGGCGGCGGCCGCGCTCGAGGCCGGCATCGGCGGCTTCCATTTCTACCACGGCATTCCCGGCTCCATCGGCGGGGCGTTGCGCATGAACGCCGGCGCCAACGGCGTCGAGACGCGCGAGCGCGTGATCTCGGTGCGCGCGCTCGACCGCGCGGGCGATTTCCATACGCTTTCCAACGCCGGGATGGGGTATTCCTACCGCAAGTCGCAGGCGCCGAAGGACCTGATCTTCCTCAGCGCCGAGATGGAAGGCTATCCGGCGGCGCGCGAGGAGATCAGGGCGGCGATGGACGCGGTGCAGACCCACCGCGAGACGGTGCAGCCGATCCGCGAGAAGACCGGCGGCTCGACCTTCAAGAACCCGGAAGGCTCCTCCGCTTGGAAGGAGATCGACAAGGCCGGCTGTCGCGGCCTGATGATCGGCGGGGCGCAGATGTCGCCGATGCACTGCAATTTCATGATCAACACCGGCGCGGCCACCGGCTACGACCTCGAGCTTCTGGGCGAGACGGTGCGGGCGCGGGTGCTGGAGAAGTCGGGCATCCGCCTCGAATGGGAAATCCGCCGCATCGGCGATTTCAGGCCCGGGCGCGAGGTGCAGGAGTTCCTCGGACTGCTGCTTTGAGCGGCGCACTCGACCGCGCGAGGTTCGGTAACTATATTCATGGCGGTTGGAGTTCATGATGACCGTCGCCGCCTTCGATACACTCAAATTCGTTCGTGCATTGCGCGACAAGGCAAAGCTCTCCGCCGAACAGGCGGAAGGGTTCGCTGACGCTATCGCCGAGGCGATCCAGAGCGATCTTGCATCAAAAGGCGACGTTCGGGAGATCGGGGCGCGTCTTGGCGAAACCGATCGCAGTTTGAAATCTGACCTTCGCGAGACCGAGAGCCGTCTGGATGCAAGGCTGCGCGAACAGGAGCTTCGCCTCGAGGCGAAGATCGAGGCGACCAAGGCCGGGATCATCAAGTGGATGTTCGGCACCATCGGGTTCCAGACGCTCATCATCCTCGGCGCGGTGGTCGCGCGGGCGCGGCTTCTCCAGCCGTGAAACGCGCGTTTGCGCGTCTTTGTCTCCAGAAACGCGCGTTTGCGCGTCTTTGTCTCAAAATGTGAATCGTTCACGAATCCCAAGGGCTTGCCAGCGAATCGAACCTCTGATTCCTTGGGGCAGA
>JACFNY010000204.1:0-2247 GCA_019454625.1 Sphingomonadaceae bacterium | reverse complement strand
TTCACGAATCCCAAGGGCTTGCCAGCGAATCGAACCTCTGATTCCTTGGGGCAGATTCGTTTCCTGATTTGAGTCGAGCGTGCGGACGCCGGCGCGTGAAGCGCCGGAAGACTCGGACTCAAACTCGGGCAGACGCTGGATGCGGCCACTGGACGAGGGGATTGCGGCCCATGGCGAAAAAACACGTTGCCGTTCTCATGGGCGGGTTGTCGTCGGAGCGGCCCGTGTCGCTGTCGTCGGGCAAGGCATGCGCCGACGCGCTGGAGGCCGAAGGCTACCGCGTTTCCCGCGTCGACGTCGGGCGCGACGTGTCGCAGGTGCTGTCCGCGCTCAAGCCCGACGTCGCCTTCAACGCGCTGCACGGCCCGTTCGGCGAGGACGGCACCATCCAGGGCATCCTCGAATATCTCCAGGTCCCCTACACCCATTCCGGCGTGCTGGCCTCGGCGCTGGCCATGAACAAGGGCCAGGCCAAGCTGGTGGCTGCCGCCGCCGGCATTCCGGTCGCGCCGTCGCTGCTGATGAACCGTTTCGACATCGGGCCGGAGCATCCGATGGAGCCGCCTTACGTCGTCAAGCCGGTCTGCGAGGGGTCGAGCTTCGGCGTCGTCATCGTCAAGGAGGATCAGGCGCATCCGCCGCAGGTCATCGGCTCGGCCGAGTGGCGCTATGGCGACGCTGTGATGGTCGAGCGCTTCGTTCACGGCCGCGAGCTGACCTGCGCGGTGATGGGCGACAGGGCGCTTGGCGTCACCGAGATCGTGCCGCTCGGCCATTCCTTCTACGATTACGATTCAAAATACGTGCCGGGCGGATCAAAACACGAATGCCCGGCGAAAGTTTCACCGTTTATTTACCAAAAGATACTGACATTGGCGCTCAAGGCACATCAGGCGATCGGCTGCCGGGGCGTGTCCCGGTCCGACTTCCGTTACGACGACCGCCATTCCGAGGATGGCGAGCTGATCTGGCTGGAGGTCAACACGCAGCCGGGCATGACGCCGACCTCGCTGGTGCCGGAAATCGCCGCTGCGGCGGGCTATGGTTTTGGTGAACTTCTGAGCTGGATCGTGGAGGACGCTTCGTGTTCTCGTTGACGGCAGGACGAAATGGCGGTGCCGGCGCGAGCGCGGCGCAGGGCGGCCGGACATCCGCGTCCGGCGGCTTCGTCCTGCCGCGCGCGCTGCGCAAGCCGGTGCGCTTCCTGTCGCGGCTCGCCTCCGGCGACGTCGACACCCCGCCCTTCGCGATGCTGGCGCTGTCGGCGGCGATGATCGGCTCGTTCTCGCTCTACGGCGCCGTCGTCGGCGGCCACATGCCGGCCGTGGTGCAGGCGGTGACCGCGCGCACCGGCTTCGCCATCGACGAGATCCGCGTCAGCGGCAACGTCGAGACGTCCGAGATCGATATCTTCGACCGCGTCGGCCTCGACGGCTGGACCTCTCTCGTCGGTTTCGACGTACACGACGCGCGCGCGCGCATCGGGAGCCTGCCGTGGATCGAGGCCGTCACCGTGCGCAAGGTCTATCCCTCGACGCTCGAGGTCAAGGTCGTCGAGCGCGCGCCCTTCGCCATCTGGCAGCAGGGCGCCAGCCTGTCGCTGATCGAGAAGGACGGAAGGGTGATCGCGCCGCTGACGGGCTCGCGCCATGCCGCGCTGCCGCTGGTGGTGGGGCGCGGCGCGGACAAGGCCGCCGCCGGCTTTCTCGCCCGCGTCGCGGCCTATCCCGATCTCGCGGCCCGCGTCGGCGGCTATGTGCGCGTCTCCGACCGTCGCTGGAACCTGCGGCTCGACAACGGCCTGACCGTCAAGCTGCCCGAGAGCGGCGAGGACGCGGCGCTCGCCGAGCTGGTGGCGCTCCAGTCGCGCCACGGCCTGTTCTCGCGCGACATCGAGACAGTCGACATGCGGCTTGCCGACCGCCTGGTCGTCAAGCTGGCGCCCGATGCCGCGGCAGCGCGTGAGGCGGCGCTGAAGCAGCGTCTCGGCAAGAACTACAAGCCGGCCGGGGAACGCAGCATATGAGTTGGCTCGGGGGACAGAAGGACGTTTCGTCGGCGCGCTCGGGGGTGGTGACCGTCCTCGACATCGGCTCGACCAAGATCTGCTGCATCATCGGCCGCCTCAAGCCCTGCGCGGAGAGCGAGCGGTTGCCAGGCCGCACCCACCAGGTGCGGGTGATCGGCATCGGCCACCAGAAGTCGCTCGGCGTGAAGTCGGGCGCCGTCATCGATCTCGATGCGGCC
>JACFNY010000203.1 GCA_019454625.1 Sphingomonadaceae bacterium | reverse complement strand
TGTGGCCGGGACCCATACGCGCGCGGTCGTAAACCGGGGTGCTGACGCGCTCCGGCCCGCCGAACCACACCTGCCGGTCGGCAAGCCGCGCCGCCGCGAGGTCGACCGCCGCCGTCTGCCCCTGCCGCCATTCGAAATGCGGCACGCGCGCGGACGCGCTGTAGGCGATGCTGGCGAGGCGCAGCGGTCCCGCCGTGCCGAGCGCTTCTCGCGCCGAAACGAGTGCTGCGGATGCGGCATCGGCGTCCGAGACCGCCGCGGTTTCTGCGGCCACGAGGATTTCGGGCTCGCCGCCTGCGCCGGTCCAGAACAGTTGCAGCCGCGCTTCCGCGTCCGCCGGATCGAAGCCCTCGCCGCGCATGTCGCGCGCCGCCTCGGTCGCCATGTCGGCGACGAGCGGCGCGGCCGACAGCAGGTCGCTCGCGCTTTCGACGAGGATGTCCGCGCGGCGGTAGTAGATGTGCCCCACGTCCATTAGCGACGAGCCGAACGCTGACGACACCGCCGAGAAGGGCGTGATGACGACGCGGGCGATGCCCGCGTTCGCGGCGATGTCGGCGGCATGGATCGCACCCGCGCCGCCGTAGGCGATGACGGGAAGCCCGTCCGGGCGCCCGAGGCGCTCGGCGACCGCGCCGACTGCCGTGCCCATTGCGCTTTCCACGTTGCGACGGATGGCGAGCGCGGCGTCCTCGATGCTGATCCCGAGCGGCTGCGCGACCGCGGCGTCGATGGCGGCGCGCGCCTTGTCGGGGTCGAGCGTCATGCCGCCGCCGAGGAAGCGCGCGGGATCGAGGATGCCGAGCACGAGGTTCGCGTCCGTCACCGTCGCCTTGGTGCCGCCGAGCCCGAAGCAGGCCGGGCCGGGCAGCGCGCCCGCCGACTGCGGCCCTACTTTCAGCGCATCGCCTTCCACCTCGGCGATCGAGCCGCCGCCCGCGCCGAGCGCGTCGATCGCCATCATCGGCAGGTTGCAGGCGAAGCCCTCGACCTCGGGCTGGAGCGCGTAGCTCGCCTGCCCGTTCTCGACGTAGCTGATGTCGAACGAGGTGCCGCCCATGTCGGTCGCGATCAGCGTGTCGGCGCCGTAGAGTGCGCCGATGGCGCGCGCGCCGTAGAGGCCGCCGGTGGGGCCGCTGTTGTAGGTGTTGATCGCGCGCGTCTTGGCGACGCGGGCGACCGCGCCGTTGTTGTGGCCGATGAACAGCGTGCCGCGATAGCCGCGCAGGCGCAGCTCCTCGCCCGCCTTGTAGAGCAGGCGCGCGAGCTTGCCGTGGATATAGGCGTTGAGCACGGCGGCGTTGATGCGCTCGCGCGTGCCCGGCCGCGCCGAGATGTCGGAGGCGAGGAAGGTCGGCACCGAGCCGAGATAGTCGCGCGGATACTCGGCCTTGATGACGGCGCGCACGCGGCGCTCGTTCGCGGGATTGAGGTCGGAGTTCGCCAGCGCGACGACGATGCCGCGCGCGCCCCGGTCGATCAGCGTCTGCGCCGCACCCAAAATCGCGGCAGCCTCGGGCGATGCCGCCACCGTGCCGTCTTCCCCGACCGCTTCGGCGATGCCGATCACCATGTCCGGCGCGACGAGCGGCGCCTTGCCCTCGTCGTCGCGTGTCGGGGCCAGCGCCTCCGATCCCGCCGTCACGATCAGGCCGATCTTCGAGCCGTTGCGCTGGATGATCGTGTTGGTGCCGATGGTGTTCGAGAAGCGGATGATGTCCGTCTCGCCGAGGAAGTCCTCGACACCGCGCTCGAAGGCGTCCGCGCCCGCGCTGATGCAGTCGAGGAAGCAGGCGGTGAGGTCGTGCGGCGTCGTCGGCACCTTCACGGTGCGGACATTGCCGTCCCGCACGATGAAGCCGTCGGTGAAGGTGCCGCCGGTGTCGATGTCGATGGTGATGCCCATGAAGTGCTGTTTTCCCTTGCCGATGTTTGCGGCGCTTCGGTTATCGTTCGGAGCCCGTGGCGCCGCGCAGGATGAAGGCGAGCACCTGATCGACCGTCTGCTCGCGCTTCGCGCCGCCTGCCGACGGCTTCGACCAGCGCAGATACCAGTTGATGACGCCGAGCATGTTGAACGCGGTGACGCGGGTGTCGCCGTCCGCGAGGAGCCCGGCGGCGCGCAGGCCTTCGAGTTCGGCGACGTAGATCGAGAGGATCTCGCGCTGGATGCGCTTGTTGGCCTTGTTGCCGCTCGCCGACAGCCGTTCCTCGTCGATGAAGAAGATGCGCGATTCCCGGCGGTACTGCTCCGAGACGTCGAGATGCTCGCGCACCAGCGCGGCGATGCGGGCGCGCGGCTCCGCGATGCCTTCGAGCGCGCCGCGCAGCCGCCCCGGCAGCGCCTTCACCGAGCGCTCGAGGATGGCGAGCCAGAGCGCCTCCTTGTTCTCGAAATAGTGATAGACGTTGGAGACGCTGCGCCCCACCGCGTCGGCGATGTCGCGGATCGAGGTTCCCGCGAAGCCGTTGCGCGCGAACAGCTCGACCGCGACCTCGACGAGGTCCTCGCGGCCCCGCGCCTCGCGCGCGGCGGACGAATTCTTCAGATTGACGACCCGCGCCATACACACTCCCCAATTCCTGGTCCGCTGAAGCCGCGGATCTTGTCCGTTCTATCACAGGTCGAATCAAACCCGTCTAGAACGATCGTTCTATAAATGAATGATCGGTCGAAGATTTGTCAAGCGGCGAGTTCGTTTGGCATGTTTTTCATTTATATATCTGATTTAATTGAATAAAAAATCTGTTGAGCATCGTGGTGCATGGCGGCATATTCTGGTTTCTCAAAAGATCGACCGATCGGTCTGTTTATAATCCTGTAGCGGTCTCCCCCTGTCGGAGCCGTTTCCGTCGGGGGAGGTGAAAGCATGGACGGCGCCTGTTCGCGGCTGATTCCCATCGGGGCCGAGCGGATGCACGCGCGCATCTGGGATGCGGACGGCCCCACCGTGATGATCGCGCACGGCGTCACCGGCACCAGCGCCGATCACACGCCGCTCGCGCGAAGCCTGCACGCGCGCGGTTTCCGGGTGATCGCGCCGGACGCGCCGGGCTGCGGCCGCTCCGATCCGTCGCCCGATCCCGAAACCGGCTATGGGCTCGGCGCGATGGCGGTCACCGTGCGCGGCTTCCTCGATGCCGTCGCGGATGGGCCCGTGCACTGGGTGGGTGCCTCCAAGGGCGGTGCGCTCGGCATCCGCATCGCTGGCGAAACGCCGGAGCGCATCGCCGGCCTCGTGCTCTACGACGTCGGCACCACGCTCCCCGACGCAGTGCGCAGCGTGCTCGGCGAGCGGCTCGGCGGCCCGCCGCGCTTCGCGAACATGGGCGCCTTCCGCGATCACGTCGGGCGGTTCTTCGAGCGCGCCGGGGCAAGCCTCGCGCCCGACCGTCTCGACGAGATCGCCATTGGCTGGTCGCGCCGCCTCGACGACGGCGGCGTCGGCTATCACTACGACCCGGCGCTTTCGAACCAGTTCCGCAACAACCCCGAAGACTTCGCGCTCTGGCCGTGGTGGGACCGCGTCGCCTGCCCGGCGCTCATCATGCGCGGCGAGCGCTCGAACGTGCTGAGCGAAGCGGAGCTCGCCGAGATGGCCGCGCGCAATCCGCGCGCCACGGCGCACACGGTCGCGGGCGCGGTGCACGTCGACATGCTCGACAGCGCGGAGATGCAGGCCACGATCATGGATTTCATCGCAGCCCATGCCGGGCACGGGGAGGGAGTTGCAGCATGATGGGACGGGTTCAGGACAAGGTCGCGGTCGTCACCGGCGCCGCGGGAGGCCTCGGCCTCGCGATGGCGGAGGCGCTCGGGCGCGAGGGCGCCGTCGTCGTGCTCACCGACATCGATGCGGCGCGTGGGCAAGCGTCGGCGAAGACCCTCGCGGACACGGGCGTCCGCGCCCGCTTCGCGCACCACGACGCGACCGTGCCGGAGGAATGGGAACGGCTGACGGCGGACGTGCTGGCGCGGGAAGGCGGCATCGACGTCCTCGTCAACAACGCCGGCGGCGGGCTCGACAGCGACATCGAGAGCATGGACTTCGCGCACTACAAGCGCATGATCGCGCTCAACCTCGATACCGCGTTTCTCGGCTGCAAATACGGCATCGCCGCGATGAAGGGCCGGGGCGGCTCGATCGTCAATATCTCGTCGGTCGGCGGTCTTATCGGCACGGCGGCGCTGCCCGCCTATTCGGCGGCGAAGGGCGGCGTCCGGCTGCTCACGAAATGCGTCGCCGCGCATTGCGGCCAGCGCGGCTACGGCATCCGGGTGAACATCGTCCACCCCGGCCTCATCCGCACCGCGGCGGGCGTCGAGGTGACGCGTATGGCGACCGGGCTCGACGAGGAAGCGGCGGTCGCCGCCTTCGCGTCGCTGCACCCGATCGGCCGCGTCGGCCAGCCGCACGAGATCGCGAACGGCATCGTCTTCCTCGCCTCCGACGACTCGAGCTTCAT
>JACFNY010000202.1 GCA_019454625.1 Sphingomonadaceae bacterium | reverse complement strand
CAACGTTTTCCGGTCATGCCGCCGGTCGAGGTCGCCGCCGCGAGATTGCCTTCGGTATCGAGCGCGACTGCCCCGACCGTGCCGAACAGGTGCGTGGGATCGAGCGCCGCGTGCCGCCGCTCCCGCCACGCCTCGAACTGCTGCCAGCGCTCCTCCGTGCGGAACCACGACGGATCGACCTGTTCGAGCCCCTGCTCCTCCGAGAAGCGGTCTGCCCCCGGCCCGGCCAGCATGACATGCGGGCTGCGCTCCATCACGGCACGCGCGAGATCGACCGGATGGCGCGTGCGCGTGACGCCCGCGACCGCGCCCGCTTTCAGCGTCCGCCCGTCCATGATGGAAGCGTCGAGCTCGTTGCGGCCGTCCGCCGTGAAGACCGCGCCGCGCCCGGCATTGAACAGCGGGTTGTCCTCGAGCACGCGCACCGCGGCGGCGACGGCGTCGAGCGCCGTCCCGCCCTTGTCGAGGATCGCGCCGCCCGCCTGCAGGGCCGCGTCCAGCCCGGCGCGATAGACCTTGTCCTTCTCCGGGGTCAGCACGCCGCGGTCGATCACCCCGGCACCGCCGTGGATCGCGAGGGACCAGAGCGGCACCTCACTGATTTTGCCGCCGCGCGCTGCATAAATACGTGTGAAGACAGGGTTTTCCACCTCGCCCGCGGGCAGGCGCACGATCGAGCCGGCACCGATGCCGACGACGCGTATGCGCGGCGTGTCGAGCGGACCGGCGTTGTCGAGGTCGCGCAGCGTCGAGCCGTCGACCAGCCACGCGCCGCCGTCCGGCGCCGTCGCATAGATGCGGCCGCTGCCGTCGGGCTCCACCGCGAGCGCCGCGCTTTCGTCGACGCCGAGACCCAGCATCGGCGGCTGGTCCGCCCCGCGTCCTACCTGCGCCTTGGCGACGAACGCGAACAGGCGCCCGAGCCGGTTGCGTTCCTTGAAGTGCGTGTCGGTGACGACGCCCTTCAGCAGCGGCAGGTCGAGGAAATCGCCCTCGATCGTGTTGGCTGGGCCATACGGCTGGGCGAGCGCGTGATCGCTGGTGATGCTCCCGCCCATCGCGCCGTAGAGCTGCTCGCCGAGGATGGCGAGGCCCGCGCTGGTCCCGGCGAGCGGCTTTCCGGCCGCGACGTGGGCGTTCAGGATGTCCGCAACCCGCGTTCCCTTCCAGAAGCGCACGTAGCGCGACTGGTCGCCTCCGGCGATGAAGATACCGTCGGCACGCCTGAGGCTCGCGAGGATCTCCGGATCGGCGGCGGCGGAGCGGTCCTTGAAGACGAAGGTTTCCGCCGACCGGATGCCCCCGATCTCCCGGTAGAACTCCTCCCCGATCTCCGGGCCCAGCGAGGCGCGCAGGATGACGATATGACCGTGGCCGGCCTTGGCGAAGAACCACCGCATGGCGTCGTGATTCCGGTCGCCGCCGCCCATCAGCAGGAGCCCGCCCGAGACGGGAGACGGCGTGGGCGCGGCGAGGTCGCCGAGCGAATAGTGGCGATAGAGCGTCTTCGCGAACGCCGGCGAGGCGACGAAGAGCAGTGCGATCAGCGTCGAAAAAAGCCCCTTTGACAATCCCGATTGCAGCACCCGACCGATCTCCCGAAAACGCAATTTGAAGCCATGATGTTACATATTGATCGCACATGGGAACAATATTCTTGTTCGATCAAGCATTGTGATTGAAATTTTGCCGGGCTCGTGCTGGAAGCCGACGAGGCATCTACCGGTGCGGCCGAAGGGCCGCAGGGGCGATGCCCGAACCTGGGGAACCATATGAAAGACGTCCGATTCCGCACGAAGCTCCTGCTGGGGCTTGGTTGGTGCCTTCCCGCGCGTGCCACGTCGGCAATGGCGCAAACTGCCGATACCGAGGTCGAGGCCGAGGAGATCATCGTCCTCGGCTCACGCATCCCGCGCGTCGCGCAGGAGGGTCCTGCGCCCGTCACCGTCATCAACGCCGACGCGATTCGCGCAAACGGCTATACAAGCGTGCCGGACATCCTGCGCGCCGTCACCCAGAACGGCGGCGAGACGCAGAGCCAGCAGTCGTTCAGCGGCGCCAGCTTCACGCCCGGCGCGCAGCAGGTCGACCTGCGCGGTCTCGGCCCGAACCATACGCTGGTTCTGGTGAACGGCCGCCGCATCGCCGATTTCCCGCTGCCGTTCCAGGGACGCAGCAACTTCACCGACATTTCCAACATCCCGCTCGGCCTCATCGAGCGCGTCGAGGTGCTGAGCGGCAGCGCGTCGGCCATCTACGGCTCGGACGCGATCGCCGGCGTCATCAACTTCGAGCTGAAGAAGGACGTGGACGGCACCACGTTCGACTACCGCCACGGCTTCACCGACCGCGGCGGCGGCTCCTCGCACCGCATCACGGCGACGAGCGGCTGGTCGAACGAGACTTTCCACGTCGTCGGCGGCATCGAATACCTGTTGCAGAAGCCGATCTGGGGCTATCAGCGCAAGATCCAGGACAGCACCGCCGACAACCCGACGACGGCCACGACGCTCGCCCGGCGCGCCTTCCTGCGCTACGACCCGGACAACGACGAATATGTCGATCCGGGCGCCGCGACCTGCGCGGCACTCTCATCTCTGAACGGCGGCTCCACCTACTACGCGTCGCGGCCGCGCTACGGCCCGTGGGACGACGAACTGGACGACTACGGCCCCGGCCACTTCTGCGGCAGCGACACCTCGATCGGCTACGGCACCATCATCTCGCGGCGCGAAGGCTTCAACAGCTACGCATCGGCGGGCCTCACGCTCTCCGACAGCGCGGAGCTGTTCGTCGACGCACAGTTCGGCATCAGCAAGGTCGCGCTGATGCCCGACGTGCTGAACTGGGCCTTCCAGGACTCCTCCGGCAGCAGCGACACCACCTTCTACAACAGCTTCGACGGCGTGCTCGACGACTGGTCGCGCCAGTTCGCGCCGGAAGAATCCGGCGGCTTCTCGAAGGTGATGACCCGCAACCGCCAGACGACGTTCAGCATCACGCCGGGCATCAAGGGCAGCATCGACGACAAGTGGACCTATGAGGTCGCCTACAACCACAGCGAGTACAAGGCGAAGGTCAAGTTCCCGCAGGTCATCGCCGCAAAAGCCAACGAACTGTTCCTCGGCGAACAGCTCGGCATCGACGAGGACAGCGGCTACCCGGTCTTCTACGCCGACCCGGCGCGCCTCTACACGCCGCTGACGCAGGCGGAATACGACAGCATCGCGGTTTACAGCGTCTACAATCCGAAGAGCTGGACCGACAATCTTTCAGCCACCGTCTCCTCGACCGAACTGTTCTCGCTGCCCGCGGGACCGGTCGGCTTCGCGGCGATCGCCGAGTTCGGGAAGCAGGGCTACGACCTCAATCCCGATCCGCTGGCGCTGACGGACTATTACTACGGCCTCAAGGACAGCGACGGCCACGGCAAGCGCACGCACTGGGCGATCGGCGGCGAGCTTCGCGCGCCGGTGACGGACTTCCTGCAGGTCTCGGCCGCGGGGCGCTACGACCACTTCCGCTTCGCGGGCAACGGCGTCGGCAAGTTCACGTACAACGCCGGCATGGAGCTGCGCCCGGTCTCGACGCTGCTGGTGCGCGCCGCCTACGGCACGGGCTTCCGCGCGCCCGACCTCCACTATGTTTTCACGGGCCCGGGCAACACGCACCCCTCGGCAACGGACTATTACCTGTGCCGCACCGAGGAGCCCGACGAGGACATCGGCGATTGCAGCTACGCGGATTCCGGCATCGTCGCGCAGCGCGACGGCAACCGCCAGTTGAAACCGGAAACCAGCAAGTCGCTGAACGCCGGTATCGTGTGGGCGCCGTCGCGCTATTTCGACGTGTCCGTCGACTATTTCCGCGTCTCGCTCTCCAACCAGGTGCAGGACCTCAGCATCGACTCGCTGCTGCGCGATGAGGCCGATTGCCGGATCGGCGAGACGATGAACGGCACACCCGTGGACAGCACCTCGCCGACCTGTCAGGACGCGATCGCGCGCGTGCACCGCTTCGCAAGCGGCGTGAGCGAGGGTGAACTCGACGCGGTGTCGATCAACCCGATCAACATCGCGCACGAGAAGACGAGCGGCATCGACGTCGCGCTGCACGGCCGCCTGCCGACAGACTTCGGCGAGTTCGCGCTTTCGCTCGCGCACACGCACGTGTTCGACCACAAGTTCCGCCAGTATCCGGGAGACGCGGCGATCAACAAACTGGCCGAGGACAGCGGCTATTACATCCCGCGCGACAAGACGACGGCGAGTGTCACGTGGACGCTCGACGCCCTGCGCTGGACGGTGGAAGGCAAGCGTCTCGGCAAGCTGCCGAACTACGACGAGGACGCCTATATCAAGGCGAGCTACCTGTTCAACACGACGCTCCAGTACGACTTCACGGACCACCTCCGTGCCTCGCTCTCGGTCACGAACCTGTTCAACAAGAACCCGGTGAAGGACCCGACC
>JACFNY010000201.1 GCA_019454625.1 Sphingomonadaceae bacterium | reverse complement strand
GCCCATCGTTGCGCACGAATTCGGCCTCGCGAAGGCGGAAGGCATCGCCATCGAGATGGTCCGCGACCAGAGCTGGGCGACGGTGCGGGACCGGCTGATCTATGGGCAGACCGATGCCGCGCACCTGCTCGCCCCGCTCGCCATCGCGACCGCGGCGGGACTGGACCGGCCTGCCGTGCCGCTGGCGGCGCCCTTCATGCTGGGGCTGAACGGCAACGCGGTGACGGTGACGCCGGATCTTGCAGCGGACCTCGGCGATGACGCCGAAATTGCCGACAACGCCATCGCAGACACGGGGCGCAAGCTTGCGGCGATCGCACAGGTGCGGGCCGCAGCAGGGAAAAGGCTGCGCCTCGCCGTGGTCCATCGCTATTCCAGCCACAACTACATGCTGCGCTACTGGCTCGCGGCTTCGGGCTGCGACCCGGACCGGGACGTCGAGATCATCGTGGTGCCGCCGCCGTTCGTCGCGGAAGCACTGGAAAGCGGCGAGATCGACGGATCGTGCGTCGGCGAGCCGTGGAGCAGCGTAGCGGTGGAACGCGGCGTAGGCGTCATCATCGCCGCGACCACCCGGATTTGGAGCCGGGGCGTCGAGAAGCTGCTCGCCCTGCGCACCTCCACGCTCGATGCCCGGCGGGACGCGGTGGCGGGACTGATCCGTGCGCTGCACACCGCCGGCAAGGTCGTGGTCGATCCCCAACAGCGGACGGAGGTCGCCGCGCTGCTCGCCCGCCCCGAATATATCGGGCAGCCGCCGGAGATCGTCGCGCGCGCGCTTTCGAACCGGCTCGTCCTCGCGCGCGGCGGCGCGCCTTCGCCGGTCGAGGACTTCCTCGTGCTGCACCGCGAAGCCGCCAACTTCCCATGGCGAAGCCAGGCGATGTGGCTGTTTTCGCAGATGGTGCGATGGGGCCACGCGCCCTATTCGCAGGAGGGATTCGATGCCGCCGCCGCTGTCTTCAGGCTGGACGTCTATCGCGCCGCGCTTGTGGGAACCGACGCCGTTCTGCCGGGGGCGAGCGCCAAGGTGGAAGGCGGGATCGAGCAGCCGACCGGCGCGGGATCGGTGAGCGGACGTCTTATCCTCGGCCCTGACCGCTTCTTCGACGGGCGCCGTTTCGATCCCGATCGCGCGGCTGCCTACCTTGGTCTGGACGACAGCACGGGATAAATGCTGCACCTGCGAAAAAGTATCTTGCAGCGCACACGAATCCATGACAGCTTTTTGACGTCCGGGCGACGAGGTTCGGACACGAGATAGACGACGGCGCCCAATGGCGGGCGCGGTCGCGGCCTTGTCGGAACCCGGAACGCTCCGCCGAGGAGCGCTTCCGAGGCGGCTTTTTTCATGCCCGAACGACGCGCGCCGCGCGGCGTGCCGACGGAACGGCAGCGGAGGGACGGATGAGTAAGGGATTGACGAACAGGGGATTCTGGACGGCCGGGCATCGGCCGACGCTGTTTGCCGCGTTTCTGTATTTCGACCTTGCCTTCATGGTGTGGGTCATGCTGGGGCCGCTGGCGCCCGATATTGCCGACGATCTTGGCCTCAATGCCGCGGAAAAGGGCCTGATGGTCGCGGTGCCGACGCTCGCGGGCGCAGTGCTCAGGCTCGTGAACGGCCTCCTCGTCGATCGCATCGGGCCGAAATCGACCGGGGCCATAAGCCAGCTCGTCGTGATGGCGGGGCTGCTGTCGGCGTGGGCGTTCGGTGTCGGCAGTTTCGGCGGGATCCTTGCACTCGGCATCGTGCTCGGCTTTGCCGGTGCCAGTTTCGCGGTCGCCCTCCCCCTCGCCAGCCGCTGGTATCCGCCGGAGCATCAGGGCGCAGCGCTCGGGATCGCCGGCATGGGGAATTCCGGGACCGTGTTTGCCGCCCTGTTCGCACCGGGGCTGGCCGCGCTGTTCGGCTGGAACGCCGTGCTCGGCCTTGCCGTCATCCCGCTTGCGATCACGTTCGCGATCTACATGGCGCTTGCCAAGGACGCGCCCGGCGCGCCTGCGCCGAAGCCGGTCTCCGCCTATCTGGACTCGCTCCAGAACAGGGACGCGTGGTGGTTCATGCTGTTCTACGGTGTCACCTTCGGCGGCTTCGTCGGGCTGTCGGCCTCGCTCGGCATCTATTTCACGGACCAGTACGGCCTGACGCCGGTGGTCGCGGGCTATTGCACCGCGGCCTGCGTCTTCGCGGGGTCGATGGTGAGGCCGCTCGGCGGCGCCGTCGCGGATCGTATCGGCGGAACCAGAACCCTGTCCATCGTCTACACGGTGGCCGCCTCCGCACTCGTCGCGATCAGCACCGGCCCCGCCACCGTCGAGCTCGCGCTCGGCCTGTTCGTGATCGCCATGCTGGCGCTGGGGGCCGGGAACGGCGCGGTGTTCCAGCTTGTGCCTCAGCGTTTCCGCGACGAGATGGGCGTCATGACCGGCCTTGTCGGCTTCGCGGGCGGCGTTGGCGGCTTCTATCTCGCCTCCTCCCTCGGCATCGCGAAGCAGCTCACCGGCAGTCCCCAATTCGGCTTCCTGATCTTCGCCGCGCTGGCGCTCGTCGCGCTCGGCGGGCTGACCGCGGTGAAAACGCGCTGGCGGGCGACGTGGGGCGCCGCGCTCGAAGGGGCGCGAATCTGATGCCCGGAGAGAACAGGGAACACCTCGTCGTCATCGGCAACGGCATGGCGGGATGCCGCGCCGTCGAGGAAATCCTCGCCCGCGATGCCGCGCGGTATCGCATCACCATCCTCGGCGCCGAACCGAGGGTGAACTACAACCGGATCATGCTGTCGCCGCTGCTCGCGGGCGAGAAACAGTTCGACGACATCGTCATCAATCCGAAGGGTTGGTACGACGAAAACGGCATCACGCTCGTCGCCGGTGATCCAGTCGCAGCAATCGACCGCCATGCACGGACGGTCGCCACGCGGAGCGGCCGCTGCATCGGCTACGACCGGCTGCTGATCGCCACGGGCTCCGATCCCTTCATCATCCCCGTTCCGGGCAACGACCTGCCGGGCGTCGTCAGCTTCCGCGATGTGGACGATGTAGAGGCCATGCTGCGCGCGGCGGCGGCCGGCGGCGACGCGGTGGTGATCGGCGGCGGCCTGCTCGGGCTGGAGGCCGCGCACGGCCTGTCGCTGCGCGGCATGAAGGTGACGGTGATCCACTTGATGGAAACGCTGATGGAGCGGCAGCTCGACGAGGCCGCAGGGTGGCTGCTGAAGTCCGCGCTGGAGGCGCACGGGCAGACGATCCTGACCGGGGCGGACACCGCGGAGATCTACGGCGAGGGCAAGGTCGAGGGCGTGCGCCTGAAGGACGGCCGCGCGATTCCGGCAAGCCTCGTCGTGATGGCAGTCGGCATCCGTCCGAACGTCGCGCTCGCCCGCGCCGCGGGCCTCGATGTCGGGCGCGGCATCAAGGTCGACGACCACATGGCGACATCCGACCCCGCCGTGCTCGCGGTCGGCGAATGCGTCGAGCACGACGGCAATGTTTACGGCCTCGTCGCGCCGCTGTGGGAGATGTGCCGCGCACTCGCCGACGGGCTGACCGCACGGCCCACGGGCTATCGCGGTTCCGCCACCTCCACCAAGCTGAAGGTCGCGGGGCTCGACGTGTTCTCGGCGGGCGATTTCTCGGGCGGCGGCGGCACCGAGGACATCGTGCTGCGCGATGCCGCGCGCGGGGTCTACAAGCGCCTCGTGCTTAAGGACGAGCGCATCGTCGGCGCGGTGCTCTACGGCGACACGGCGGACGGCAGCTGGTACTTCGACCTGCTGCGGAAAGCCGAGAGCATCACGCCCATCCGCGAGGCGCTGATCTTCGGCCAGGCCTTCGCGCAGGGAGACCGCGCGGACCCTAGGACGGCCGTTGCGGCGCTTCCGGACGATGCGGAAATCTGCGGCTGCAACGGCGTCTCCAAGGGCAAGGTGGCCGCCTGCATCGAAGGCGGCGCGAAGACGCTCGACGCGGTTCGGGCGACGTGCAAGGCATCGGCCTCGTGCGGCTCCTGCACGGGCCTCGTCGAGACGCTGCTCGCGCTCGCGCTCGGCGACGACTACGCCGGCGAGCGCACGACGAAGACGATGTGCACATGCACCAGCTTCGGCCACGACGACGTGCGCCGCGAGATCACCCTGCAGGCGATGAAATCCATCCCCGAGGTGATGCAGAGGCTGCACTGGTCGACACCGGACGGCTGCGCGTCATGCCGCCCGGCGCTCAACTATTACCTGCTTTGCGCGTGGCCGGGCGAGTATGCGGACGATCAGCAGAGCCGCTTCGTCAACGAGCGGATGCACGCCAACATCCAAAAGGATGGCACTTACTCCGTCGTACCGCGCATGTGGGGAGGCCTCACCACGCCGCAGGAGCTGCGCGCGATCGCCGATGTCGTGGAGAAATACAATGCGCCGATGGTGAAGGTCACCGGCGGCCAGCGGCTCGACATCTTCGGCATCCGCAAGGAGGACCTCCCCGCCGTGTGGGCCGATCTGGGCGCTGCG
>JACFNY010000200.1 GCA_019454625.1 Sphingomonadaceae bacterium | reverse complement strand
TGGGGCCGCAGGCAGCGCACTGGTGATGACGCTGGAATTCCTTCAGCGCCCTGCTGTTCACCATCCAGTCGTTGAGGTCGCCCATCAGGATGCTGGGCAGCTGCGTCGTGCGCTCGCCGAGGTGGTCGACGAGCATCTTCGCCTGCCGTGCGCGGTAGAGGCCGGAGAGGTCGAGGTGCATCCCGACGACGCGCACGGGCTCGCCGCGCACCCTGAGGTCTGCGAGCACGGCGCCGCGTGGCTCCAGCATCGGCAGGAACAGCGGCTCGCCGTGGATGATCTCGTGATCCTTGCGCACGAGGATGGCGTTGCCGTGCCAACCGATGCTGTTCGGCCGGTTCTCGATGGGTACGGCGCGATACGGGCTTTCCGCCTCGATCATGTCGCGCGGAATGGCGCTCGCGCGCTCGCCGAGGCGGCGGTCGGCTTCCTGAAGCGCGATGATGTCGGCATCGAGTTCATTGAGCACGGAAAGCACGCGATCGGGCTTGCGCAGTCGGTCGAGCCCGATGGCCTTGCGCATGTTGTAGCTGGCGACGCGGATGGTCATGGCTGCGAAGATAGGGACGCGCTGCGCGTCTTCAAAGGGTGAAGCTGCCTTCGATCACCGTGACGCAGGTTCCGCCGAGCACGGCGCGGTCGCCTTCGAGGCGGCAGGCGATGCGGCCGCCGCGCGGGCTGGCCTGGAACGCCTGGAACACGGGCTTGCCGAGTCGCTCCGCCCAATAAGGCGTCAGCATCGCGTGCGCAGCGCCGGTGACGGGGTCCTCGTCGATACCGGCGCCCGCCGCGAACACGCGGCTGACGACATCGAAGGCACCGTCGCCGGGTGCGGTGACGACGACGAGATGGTTGCCGATCTCGCGCAACAGGCCGAAATCGGGCTTCATGGCGCGCACGGCGGATGCGTCGGCCACGACATACAGCCAGTTCTCGCCCGGGAAAGAGAGGACGGCTTCGGGCCTCAGCCCGATGGCCTTCACGACGCGCGGGTCCGCTTCGGCCGGAAGGGACCTGCGCGCGGGCAGATCGAGCTCGTAGCCGCTGCCTGCGCGGCGCACCTCCAGCACGCCCGCGAGGCGGGTGCGGAAGCGGATGCTGTCGAGATCCACGTCGCGCGACAGCAGATAATGCCCGCTTGCGAGCGTCGCGTGGCCGCAGAGGTCCACCTCGATTGCGGGCGTGAACCAGCGCAGGTCATAATCCGCGTCCGGCGCGTCCGAAGGGATGAAGAAGGCGGTTTCGGCGAGGTTGTTCTCCTCGGCGATCGCCTGCAGCACGTCGTCGGCGAGCCAGCCTTCCAGCGGCATCACCGCCGCCGGATTGCCTTCGAAGGCGCGCGCTGCGAAGGCGTCGATCTGGGCGAAGGGCAGTTTATCGGGCATGGCCGGTTTCCTCTGCATCAGCGACACTGGGGCGCGTATCGAAATGGCCGCTCGGATCGACGTGGACGAGGACGTCGCTGCCCGGGAAGCCCTCGCGCACGCGGTCCTCGACAGCATCGACGATGTCGTGCGCGGCCTGCACGCTCATGTGCGGATCGACCCAGATGTGGAACTGGATGAAATCGGTATGCCCCGCGTGGCGCGTCTTCAGTTCGTGAATGCCCTCGACGCCGGGAACCGCGCAGACCAACGCTTTCAGCCGTTCGCGCTGCGCGTCGGGCCATTCCTTGTCCATCAGCATGTCGAGCGCATGGCGCGCGGTCCTGAACGCGCCCCACGCCAGCCACAGTGCGATGAGGATGCCGAACAGCGGGTCCGCGCCGCGCATCCCCAGCATCGCGTCGAGCACCAGCGCCGCGATCACCGACAGGTTGAGCAGCAGGTCCGACTGGTAGTGCATCCGGTCGGCGTCGATGGCGAGCGAGCCGGTGCGGCTGACGATGAAACGCTGGTAAGAGACGAGCGCCAGCGTCACGAGGATCGCGAAGACCGAAACGCCGATGCCGAGTTCGGCTTCGGCAGGCGGCGCTTTGTTCGAGAACGCCTGCACCGCGCGCCACCCGATGCCGATGGCGGAGGCGGTGATGAACACAGTTTGCAGCAGCGCTGCGATCGGCTCTGCCTTGCCGTGGCCGAAGCGGTGCTCGGCGTCCGCGGGCTCGGCCGCGACGCGCACGCCGATCAGCGTGATGATCGAGGCGATGAGGTCGAGCGCGGTGTCGGCAAGCGAGCCGAGCATCGCGACCGAGCCCGTCTCCATCGCCGCATAAGCCTTGACCACGCCGAGGACGAGTGCCGCCGAGAACGAGGCGGTCGCCGCACGGCGGGTCAGCTTGCCGCGCGCTTCGAGCCTCGCGGCGTCCATCACGGATATTGCATCGAACGCGTCCAGCCGCGGCCGTCGCGGTCGTAGATGTAGCGCTCATGCAGGCGGTCGGTGCGGTCCACCCAGAACTCGATGCGCGACGGCACGACGCGGTAGCCCGACCAGTGCGGCGGGCGCGGCACGTCGCCGCCTTCGAACTTCGCGGTGAATTCGGCGACGCGGGCCTCCAGCGTCGCCCGGTCGTCCAGCGGCTGCGACTGGAAGCTCGCCCACGCGCCGATCTGCGAAGCGCGGGGGCGGATCGCGAAATAGGCGTCGGCCTCGGCCGCCGTCACCGGCTCCACGGCGCCGTCGATACGGACCTGACGGCGCAGCGACTTCCAGTGGAAATTGAGGTGCGCGTGCGGGTTCGCAGCAAGCTCGCGGCCCTTCCGGCTCAGCGTGTTGGTGTAGAAGGTGAAGCCGCGCGGATCGACGTCCTTCAAGAGCACGATACGCACCGACGGCCGTCCCCCGGCGTCCGCCGTGGCGAGCGACATGGCGTTGGCGTCATTGGGTTCGGAGGCCGATGCCTCCTTGAACCAGCGGTCGAACAGGTCGAAGGGGTCGTCGGGAAGTGTCGTCATGGCGCGCTACATAGACCTTGCTGGGCGAGGAGGGAACCGGGCGCGCTGATCCGCCACACGGGGTCTTTTCAAAGGCTTCGAGGCTTCCCATCTCCGATGTTGTATTTCGGCAACAGTGGATTTTCCGGAGGCATTGTGGTGAGCGTAGGGACGATGAGCGATCTCTATTCGACCCTTGGTGTGAAGCGCGGCGCGAGCGACGCGGAAATCAAGTCCGCCTATCGCAAGCTGGCAAAGGAACTGCATCCCGACCGCAACAAGGACAATCCGAAGGCCGCAGAGAAGTTCTCCGAGGTGACAGCCGCTTACGACCTCTTGTCCGACAAGGACAAGCGCGCGCAGTACGACCGCGGCGAGATCGACGAACAGGGCAATCCGAAGATGCCGTTCGGTTTCGGCGGCAGCGGTGGGGGCTATAGCCGCACGCACACCGGCGGCGCGGGCATGGGCGCCGAGGATTTCAGTTTCGCGGGCGCGGCGGACGATATTCTGTCCGAGCTGTTCGGCCGTGGGCGCCGTGGCGGTGGCGGCGGTTTCGGGGGATTCGATTTCGGCGGCGGCGCAGGCCCGCGCCAGCCCCCTGCGAAGGGCCGCAATGTCGCCTACAAGCTCGCCGTGGATTTCGCCGAGGCCGCCGAGCTGAAGCCGCAGCGCGTGACGCTCGCCTCCGGCAAGACGGTGGACCTGAAGCTCCCGGCCGGGTTCGCGGAAGGCCAGCAGATCCGGCTTGCCGGGCAGGGCGAGGCGGGGCCGGGCGGGAGCGGCGACGCCATCGTGACGCTGCGCACCGCGCCGCACCGTATCTTCAAGCGCGATGGCGACGACATCCGCCTCGAGCTGCCGATCAGGCTCGATGAGGCGGTGCTCGGCGCGAAGGTGAAGGCGCCGACGACGAGCGGTTCGGTGATGCTGTCCGTGCCGCCGGGCGCGTCTTCCGGCAAGGTCCTGCGCCTGAAGGGTAAGGGCTTCCACAAGAAGGGCGGCGGGCGCGGCGATCTGCTCGTGACGCTGGCCATCGCCATTCCCGAGGACGATGCAGCCCTGAAGGCGTTCGCGGAAGGCTGGGACAGCGGCAAGGCGCACGACCCCCGCGCCGGAATGGCATGATTCGCCTGATCGCGCGTCTGCTCGAGGAGGAGCGGCGCGCGGTTCGCGTCGCCTTTCGCGTCGCGAAGGGCGTGTGGGACGACGGCTTCATCCACGCCGGGAACCTCGCCTATCTCTCGATGCTGGCGCTGTTTCCCTTCTTCATCGTGCTCGGCACGTTCGCGGGGATGCTCGGCCGTTCCGATGCCGGGCTTGAGGCGGTTCAGGGCTTCCTGCAAACATTGCCGCCCTCGGTGGCCGGGATCGTCGGCCCGCCGATCGCGGCGGCGATGGAAGGTTCGACCGGCATCCTCACCTTTTCGATCGTCGTGGGCATGTGGACGGCGGGCAGCTACATCGAGACGATCCGGGACATCCTGCGCCGCGCCTATCACGCCGAATATGCGGCGCCCGTCTGGCAGCGGCGACTGGGCAGCTTCGCGGTGATCCTCGGCAGCGTGCTGCTGATGCTCGCCGCCTTCGCGGCGCAGGTGATGCTCGTCGCGGCGGAAGAGGTCGTCGTCCGCTTCCTGCCGTGGG
>JACFNY010000199.1 GCA_019454625.1 Sphingomonadaceae bacterium | reverse complement strand
GGCAGGCTGGCGGCGAGGTGCCGCGCGGCGGCATCGGCGTCGCCGAGTTCGCGCCAGACCCACGCGCGCGTGAAGTTGAAGCCGTCGAGGTGGACGAGCTTGCCGTCGCTGCGGTCGAGCACGGCGGCGGGCCGGAACAGCGTCGCCGGTTCGCCCGCGCCGAGGCGGGGCAGGAAGGCGCCGAGCCAGCGTTCAAACGCGCCGGCGGAGAGCACGCGCTTCATGCACAGCGCCTCGACCATCGCGGGCGACAGGAACTCGTCCCCGCCCGGCTCCCACGCGGGGCAGTCGCGGTCCGTGCCGAAATAGGTCTCCGCCCGCTCGCGGATCAGCGCCGCCATCGCCGCGTCGTGCGTCTCGACCCAGTCCAGCGCGAGGATGAAGGCGAAGGCGGTGTTGGCGTGCGCGCCGCTGCGGATCGGGTAGAGCTGTTTGGGGAAGTAGCTTTTGAAGCGCCCGGCGAACGCCCCGGCGAGCGGCGCCAGCGCCGCGCCCCAGTTCTTGTCCGCATGGCGCGCGGCCTCGCCGTGCAGCGCAAGCAGCCACGCCCAGCCGTAGGGCCGTTCGAAGCCCGCCGACGACGGCCGCGCGAGATAGGCAAGCTCGCCCGCGACGTTCGTGTCCGTCAGCAGCGCGTCCGCCCGCGCGGCGGTCTCGCGGCTCTCCGGCAGACCCGGGAACAGCCGCCGGATGGTCAGCAGCAGCCACCAGCTGTGCACGCAGCTGTGCCAGTCGTAGCTGCCGTAGAACACCGGGTGCAGCGCGCGCGGCCCCTCGGCGTCGGCGGGGCCGTCCAGCACGTGGTCCATCTTGTTCGGATACTCCCGCCCGACATGGCCGAGCGCGATGCGCGCGAAACGGGCGGCGAGAGTATCGTTCAGGATCATCGGAACGCGAATATATAGATGATGACGAGGTTCACGGCGAGCAGCGGCAGCGCCGTCGCGATCTGCGCGCGGATCACGCCGTTCCGGTTCTTCAGCTCCAGCAATGCCGCGGGCACGATGTTGAAGTTCGCCGCCATCGGCGTCATCAGCGTGCCGCAGAAGCCCGCCAGCATCCCCACCGCGCCGATCACCGCCGCATCGCCGCCCATGCCGTGGATCAGCACCGGCACGCCGATTGCCGCCGCCATCACCGGGAAGGCGGCGAAGGCGTTGCCCATGATCATCGTGAAGCCCGCCATGCCGAGCGCGAACACCGCGACCGCCGCGAAGCGGCTGCCGTCCGGGATCAGCGTGCCCGCGATGTCGCCGACCACCTCGCCGACGCCCGCCAGCGCGAACACGGCGCCGAGCGCGGCGAGCATCTGCGGCAGCACCGCCGCCCAGCCCACGGAGTCGATCAGCCTGCGGCCTTCCTCCAGCGGCGCGAGCGGCGGCGGCCGCAGCCAGAGCATCGAGACGGCAAGCGCGAGCACGACGCCGATGCCGAGCGACAGCAGCGTCACCTGCTTCGGATCGAACAGCGGCACCCCGCCGATGCTGACCGCCTTGAACGCGACCGTGCCGACAAGGGCGGTCACGGGGATGACGAGCGCGGGCAGGAACAGGCGGTTGCCGAGCTTTGCCGAAAGTGCCGTTCGTGCCTCCGGCCCCGTCGTTCTCGGCGTCCCGCTGCCGAGCGCGCCTGCGCCCGCCAGCGCGACGAGGCACAGCACCAGAACGCCGTTGCCGAGGTCGCCGAGCCGGTCTCCCGCGAGGAAGCTGAGCGCCAGCAGCCCCCAGAACGCCGCGTTGCCGAACCGCTTGGCATGGCTGCGGTCGCGGAGGCTGCCGAGCGCGAAGGCCGCGAACACCAGCCCGGCGAACGTGTAGAGCGCGGGAAGCCCGATCATTTGCGCGCGCCCAGCCGCCGGTCGAGCAGCATCAGCCGCGCGCCGTGGATCAGCAGCGCCGCGATCGCGGTCGGGATCGCCCACACCGAAAGCTCGAGCGGCGCGAGGAAGATGCCGTAGGTCTCGAACGTGCCCTTGATGAGCAGGATCGAGGCGATGGCGATGAAGATGTCCTCGCCGAAAAAGAGCCCGATATTGTCGGTCGCCGCCGCCATCGCCTTCACCTCCTCGCGCGTCTCCGCGTCGCCCGCGCCCGGTGTCTGTGTCTGCGCTTCCGCCGCCGCCTCCGCCATCGGCGCGACGAGCGGCCGCACGGTCTGGGCGTGCCCGGCGATCGAGGTGAGCCCGAGCGCGGCGGCGATCTGGCGGATGATCAGGTAGACGATCAGCAGCCGGCCCACGGTCGCGCCCCTGAAGCGCGCGATCAGCGTCCGCGCGCGCTGCTGGAGTCCGTAGCGTTCGAGGAGGCCGATCACCGGCAGCACGATCCACACCACGCTCACGTAGCGGTTGTCGTTGAACGCCTTGCCGAACGCGGAGACCACCGCGAGCGGATCGAGACCGGCGGCGATGCCCGTGGCGAGCGCCGCGATCGTCACGACCAGCAGCGGATTGAGCCCGGCCATGAAGCCGAGCACGATGATGACGATTCCCGACAGGACGAGCACGACCCGAGACCCCCGACTCAAAGCGTCTTTACATCGCGCCCGCCGCCTTTAGCATCGGAAAAAACGACCTCTTGGGAAGGGCTTGATGACGCTTCATCTCGCGATCGTGGGTTCCGGTCCGGCAGGTTACTATACGGCGGAAGCCGCCCAGAAGCTGAACGGCGGCGACGTCCGCATCGACATCATCGACAGGCTGCCGACGCCCTTCGGCCTCATCCGCGCGGGCGTCGCGCCCGATCACCAGTCGATCAAGGCGGTCGCGCGCCGCTACGAGAAGACCGCGCTGTCTGACAGCGTCCGCTTCGTCGGCAACGTCTCGATAGGCGACGGCGGACTCTCTATCGACGAATTGCTTGGCCTCTACGACGCCGTGGTGCTCGCGACCGGCGCGCCGACGGACCGCCCGCTCGGCATACCGGGCGAGGACCTGCCCGGCGTCCTCGGCTCGGCGGCGTTCGTCGGCTGGTACAACGGCCATCCGGATTTCGCAGGGTTGGCGCCGCCGCTCGACAGCGAATCGGTCGTCGTCATCGGCAACGGCAACGTCGCGATCGACTGCGCGCGTATCCTCGCCAAGCTGCCGGAGGAGTTCGCGGGCGCGGACATCGTGCAGCACGCCGTCGATGCGCTCGCCGCCTCGAAGGTCCGGCTCATCCGCATCGTCGGCCGCCGCGGCCCGCATCAGGTCAGCTTCACGCCCAAGGAGGTCGGCGAGATGGGCGAGCTCGCCCGCGCGACGCCCGTCGTCGATCCGGCCGTGTTCCCGCCCGCGGCGGAGGACGAGGCGCTGGAGCCGGGCCTGCGCAAAGTTGTCGCCACCCTGCGCGCCTTCGCCGCTGCCGGCCCGGACGCGAACAAGCCCGTCCGCGTCTACTTCGACTACTTCCTCCGCCCGGTCGAGGTGCTCGGCGACGGCAAGGTCGAGGCGTTGCGCCTCGAACGCACCCGCCTCGTCGAAGGCCGCGCCGAAGGTACCGGCGAGATGCTCGACATCCCCTGCGGCATGATCGTCAGTTGCATCGGCTACCGCACGATCCCCATCGCCGGCGTGCCCTACGACGATCGCGGCGGCCGCTTCGTGAACGACGAGGGCCGCATCGCGCCCGGCCTCTACTGCGTCGGCTGGGCGCGGCGCGGGCCCACCGGCACGATCGGCACGAACCGGCCGGACGGCTTCGCCATCGCCGACCTCATCGCCGCCGACATCACGCCCGCGGGCAAGCCCGGCCGCGCCGGTCTCGATACGCTCGCGGCCGAAAAGGACATCGACATCGTCACGTTCCGGGACTGGCAGAAGATCGACGCCGCCGAGGTCGCACGGGCGCGCGGCGGCGCCCCGCGCGAAAAGTTCGTCGCGGTCGACGACATGATGTCGGCGGCGCGAAGCTGAGGCTTGCGGGGGCAGAAGCCCCTCGCTATAAGCCGCCGTCCGCTGTCCCGAGGGCTATGGTCCGCAGCGGCAAATCCTGCGCGTCGGGGAGTAGCTCAGCCTGGTAGAGCACTGTCTTCGGGAGGCAGGGGCCGGAGGTTCGAATCCTCTCTCCCCGACCACGCGCAGTCTTTAGTATCAAGCATTTATATCCCGCACACGACCTCAAGGCCGTCCGTTGGAGGCACCAGAAATGGTCCCAAGCCGGAACCCGCCAGTTCAGGTGGCCGCTGCCTTGCAGCCTCAAGCCACAGCTTCGAGGTATCGCCCTTCCGGCGGCCGGGTCAGGATCGCCATCACCGATATGAAAGCCTCCTTGCCGAGTACGTTGCCGGCCGCCTTGTGGGCATCCACCGATGTCCAGTGCTCTATGAAAACGAAACTGCCAGTATCGCGCATGTCGGCCAGCAGTTCCACGCCTTCGGAGCCGGGGAGCGGGCTGACCTTTGCCGCAAGCTCGACAAGCGCGGCGCGGAGATCTTCGCCGCGTCCCTCCGCGGCCGTCATCACATAGTGGCGTAGAATGGTCATGCGGCTTTCCCTGTTTCTCTGGAGAACGTCACGAAATGCATCACCTGCTGCGCGAGGACATGGATGAGGATCAGCGTGCAATAGGCACCCCCTTCGTGGGGTGATCGGCGTGCAAAAA
>JACFNY010000198.1 GCA_019454625.1 Sphingomonadaceae bacterium | reverse complement strand
TCCGGCAACTCCGCGCGGCGCGCTTCAATGAAGGCGTCATCGAACTCCAGCGGCAGCAGGTCCGGGTCCGGGAAGTAGCGGTAGTCGTGCGCGTCTTCCTTCGAACGCAGCGAACGCGTCTCCATGCGGCCCGGATCGAACAGGCGCGTCTCCTGCATGATCGTACCGCCGCCCTCGATGATCTTCACCTGCCGCTGCGCCTCGTACTCGATCGCCGCCTGCACGAAGCGGACGCTGTTCACGTTCTTGATCTCGCAGCGCGTGCCGAAGAGGTCGCCCGGTTTCCGCACGCTGACGTTCACGTCGGCGCGCATGGAGCCTTCCTCCATGTTGCCGTCGCAGCTTCCCACGTAGCGCAGGATCGAGCGCAGCTTCTTCACATACGCCCCTGCCTCTTCCGGCGAGCGCATGTCCGGCCGGGAGACGATCTCCATCAGCGCGACGCCCGAACGGTTGAGGTCGACATAGGAAAACCGCGGCGACTGGTCATGCATCGACTTGCCCGCGTCCTGCTCCAGGTGGATGCGCTCCAGCCCCACCGTCTTGGCGCGCCCCTCGCCGAGATCAATGTGGATTTCGCCCTCGCCCACGATCGGGTGCTGGAACTGGCTGATCTGGTAGCCCTGCGGCAGGTCCGCATAGAAGTAGTTCTTCCGGTCGAAGCGCGACCAGCGATTGATCTTCGCATCGAGCGCGAGGCCCGTGCGCACCGCCTGCTTCACGCACTCGCCGTTGATGACCGGCAGCATCCCCGGCATCGCCGCGTCGACAAGGCTCACCTGCGTGTTCGGCTCCGCCCCGAACGCCGTCGCGGCGCCCGAGAACAGCTTGGCGTTCGACGTGACCTGCGCGTGCACCTCGAGGCCGATCACGACCTCCCACTCACCGGTTTCGCCGTGGATGCGGTAGGGGGCTGTTTCAGTCATCGGTCTTCTCGGGAATGATGAGGGACAGGTCGGGGAAGTGTCCCCGGAAGCGGCGTGTATCGCGCGTCAGCAGCGGAATGCCAAGCTGCTCCGCGTGCGCGCCGATCAGGAAATCGGGCAGGATTGTTTGTCGCGGCCCTCCCTTCTGACGATAGCTGCGGAAAGCCCTCCCGGCGCGGTGCGCAATATCATGATCGAGCGGCAGCACATCGACCTGGAGATCGTTCACGGCATCGAGAAGCGCCTGAGCGCCGTCGAAACGGCCGCTGACCTCGGCAAGGACCACGTGATTGATCACCGGTGCCTCCACGCCCAGAAACATCTCGATGCTCCACGCGCTCTGCTGCCCGGAACTGCCCATCACATCCAGAAGAACACTGCTGTCGACGAAGATCATGGCGGAAAAGGCTCGTCCCGGATCAGGCGCATGTATTCGTCCGTCGTCATGCCCGGCATGGTATCCTGCGCACGGAACTTCGCCTGTACTTCGCGGATACGTGCCAGCTTGTCCTGAATCCGCTTCTCGCGCTCCGCATCCGCATCCACCGGGCGCACCACCGCTTCGCCGCGATCGTTGATCGCGACCTCGACCGGCTGGCCGGGCACCAGACCCGCCGCTTTGCGGATGGCGCTGGGGATCGTCACTTGCCCCTTGATGGTCATATTCGTTTGCATGGAACGTCTCGTGTATTACTTCAATTAAGAGGTAATACCCCGCACCCGCCGCGTCAACGTCACCACCACGCATCCGGCCGCGCGGTGAAACCCGCGGCCTGTTCGATCGCATAGCCCGCGTTCAGCACGCCTTCCTCATCGAGCGGCCGCCCGATGATCTGGAGGCCGAGCGGCAAGCCGTCGTCGGAAAGCCCGCCGGGAACCGACATCGCGGGAAGCCCGGCAAGGCTCGCGGGCACGCAGAACACATCGTTCAGGTACATGGCGATCGGGTCGTCGACGTTCGCGCCGATGCCGAACGCCGCGCTCGGCGCGGTCGGCGCGAGGATCACGTCGCAGCGTTCGAACGCCTGCATGAAGTCGCGCTGGATCAGCGCGCGCACTTTCTGCGCCTTCAGGTAATAGGCATCGTAATAGCCCGCCGAGAGCACGTAGGTGCCGATCAGGATGCGCCGCTGCACCTCCGCGCCGAAGCCCGCCGAGCGCGTCGCCTCGTACATGTCGATGAGGCTGCCGTTCTCGGGCGCCTCGCGAAGCCCGTAGCGCACGCCGTCGTAGCGCGCGAGGTTGGACGAGGCCTCGGCCGGGGCGATGATGTAATAGGTCGGCAGCGCATACTTGGTGTGCGGCAGCGAGATGTCGACGATCTCCGCGCCCGCGTCGCACAGCATGTCCGCGCCCTTCTTCCACAGCGCCTCAATCTCGGCCGGGATGCCGTCGACCGTGTATTCCTTCGGAATCCCGACGCGCTTGCCCTTGAGATCGCCGGTCAGCGCCGCCTCGAAGTCCGGCACCGGCAGGTCGAGGCTCGTCGAATCCTTCGGATCGAACCCGGCCATCGACTTCAGCAGAATCGCGCAGTCGCGCACGTCGCGCGCCATCGGCCCTGCCTGGTCGAGCGAGCTTGCGAACGCCACGATGCCCCAGCGCGAGCAGCGGCCGTAGGTGGGCTTGATACCCGCGATACCTGTAAACGCCGCGGGCTGGCGGATCGAGCCGCCGGTGTCCGTCCCCGTCGCGCCCGCCACCAGCCGCGCCGAGACCGCTGCCGATGAGCCGCCCGAGCTGCCGCCCGGCACGAGGCTTTCGTTGCCCTTGCCGCGCCACGGATTGATGACCGTGCCGAACGCGCTCGTCTCGTTCGAGGAGCCCATGGCGAACTCGTCCATGTTGAGCTTGCCGAGTATCCCCGCCCCGTCCGCGAGCAGCTTGCCGCTCACCGTCGATTCATAGGGCGGCTTGAAGCCTTTCAGGATGTTCGAGGCCGCCGCCGTCTGCACGCCCTCGGTCGCGAACAGGTCCTTGATGCCGAGCGGGATGCCGGAGAGCGGCTTCAGGGCCAGCTCCGGCGTCTCCACGGTGAACGCGTTCAGCACGCGCGCGGCTTCCACCGCCTTCACGTGCGCCTCGGCGAGGTCCTTGGCGGAGAAGGCCTTGGCGCGCAGCCCGTCGCGCATCGCCGCGAGCGTCAGGTCGGTGAGCGCCGCCATTATTCGATCACCTTCGGCACGGCGAAGAAGCCGTATTCGGCCTTCGGCGCGTTCGCGAGCACCTTGTCCCGGATGCCGCCGTCGGTGACGACGTCCTCGCGCCAGCGCAAGCTGTTCGGGATCACCGCCGCCAGCGGCTCCACGCCGTCCGTATCCACCTCGCCGAGCATCTCCACCCAGCCGAGGATCTTGGAAAGCTCCTCGGCCATCACGGCGGACCTGTCGTCGTCGATCCTGATGCGCGCAAGATGCGCGACGCGTTTGACGGTTGCGGCGTCAACGGACATGCAAAAACCCCGGATTGATTGAGGCCGAGCCGTTAGCACGCGCCTTCGGGCGCGGGCAAGCGCGCTATGCGGGACATTTCCCCGCGCCCGGCCCCTTCACGAAGCGGCCCGGCCGCGCGGCGGTGGCCTCGCCGTTCTTCAGCACCTGCTGGCCGTTCACGAACACGTCGCGCACGCCCACCGAGTACTGGTGCGGCTTCTCGAAGGTCGCCTTGTCGGCGATGGTGGCGGGGTCGAACACCACCACGTCCGCGTAGTAGCCCGGTGCCAGCCGCCCACGGCCCTCGATTCCGAACTGCTGCGCCGAGAAGGAGGTGAGCTGGCGCACCGCCTGCGACAGGCCGATCGTCTTTTCCTCGCGCACGTACTTGCCGAGCAGGCGCGGGATGTTGCCGTAGGCGCGCGGGTGGGTGCTCGATTTCAGGAACACGCCCTCGGTCGCCGGTGCGTCGGCGTCGGAGCCGTAGCTCATCCACGGCAGCGTCGTCTGCTTGGCGACATTGGCCTCGCTCATCAGGAAATAGGCGGTGCCGACGCGGCTGCCGTCCTCCACCACGAGGTCCATCGCGGTTTCCTCCGGGCTCTTGCCGCGTTCGCGCGCGACCTCGCCGAGCGTCTTGCCGGTGAGCGGCTTCAATTTTTCGCTCTTGAAGCCGAGGAGCAGCAGCCCTTCCGGCGTCCCCGCCTGATAGTAGAGGTTCTCCCAGCCGTCGCCGGGCGTCTTCATCTCCGCGGCGACCTTCGCACGGATCGCCGGGTCCTTCAGCCGCTGGATCCACGCTTCCTCGCCGCCCGCCTGTACCCACGGCGGCATCGCCGCGTCGAGGCCGGTGGCGCCCGCCGGGTAGGTGTACATGGTGGCGGTGATGTCGAGGCCTTCCTTCTGCGCGGCATAGACCTTGGCGATCACCGGGTCCAGCGTATCCCAGTTGGCCTTGCCCGCCTGTTTCAGGTGATAGATGATCGCAGGCGCCTTCGACCGGCGGGCGATGTCGATCAGTTCGTCGACGGCGGCGAGGATATTGTCGCCTTCCGAACGCATGTGACTGATGTAGCGCCCGCCACAGGGCGCCGCCGCCTGCATCAGCGCGACCAGCTCCGGCGTCTCCGCGAACGATCCGGGCGCGTAGATCAGCGCCGAGCCAACGACGATCGCTCCCTCGTTCATGGCGGCCCTCACCTGCCCCTGCATCCGCTTGAGCTGCTCGGGGCTGGGGTCGACGTCGTCCTCGCCGA
>JACFNY010000197.1 GCA_019454625.1 Sphingomonadaceae bacterium | reverse complement strand
ATGGCTGCGGGCCATTGCGGTCAGTCCTTACTCTTTACCAGCGGTAGTGCGCGAAGGCGCGGTTGGCCTCCGCCATGCGGTGGGTGTCTTCGCGCTTCTTCACGGCGGTGCCGCGGTTCTGCGAGGCGTCCATCAGCTCGCCCGAAAGGCGCGCCGACATGGTGTTCTCGCTGCGGTTGCGCGCCGCGCCGATCAGCCAGCGGATGGCGAGCGCCTGCGCGCGGTCCGGGCGCACCTCGACGGGCACCTGATAGGTCGCGCCGCCGACGCGGCGGCTGCGGACCTCGATGCCCGGCTTCACGTTGTTGAGGGCGTCGTGGAAGATCCCGATCGGGTCCTTCTTCATCTTCGCCTCGATGTTGTCGAGCGCACCATAGACGATGGTTTCGGCAACCGACTTCTTGCCCTCGTACATCACGAGGTTCATGAACTTCGTGAGCACGGTGTCCCCGAAACGGGGATCGGGAAGGATTTCGCGCTTTTCCGGACGGCGACGACGAGCCATTTCTCTAGTTCCTTACTTCGGCCGCTTGGCGCCGTACTTCGAACGGCTCTGCTTGCGGTCCTTGACGCCTTGCGTGTCGAGCACGCCGCGCAGCACGTGATAGCGCACGCCCGGCAGGTCCTTCACGCGGCCGCCGCGAATGAGCACCACCGAGTGCTCCTGAAGGTTGTGGCCTTCACCCGGGATGTAGCCGATCACCTCGAAACCGTTGGTCAGGCGAATCTTGGCCACCTTGCGGAGCGCCGAGTTCGGCTTCTTCGGGGTCGTCGTGTAGACGCGCGTGCAAACGCCGCGCTTCTGCGGATTCGCCTCGAGCGCCGGCACCTTGTTGCGCGCCTTCTGCGGGCTCCGACCCTTGCGGACCAGCTGGTTGATCGTCGGCATTAACGCTTCAGCCTCTTGTTTCCAAATCCATGCGAGCCTCGCAGGCCAGCCGCGCGCAAAGCATCCGCGAGCGATTCGCGGACAAATGCAAACGGTCCCGGCGGGCACCTTACCGGCCCCACCCGGACCTTTTTTCGCGGCCTTTACAGCCTATCAGCTCTAAAAACCCGTTCCAGGACAGCGTCTAGGACGAACGCCTACCACCAGCCCGCGAGTACGGGCGCGGCTTATATGCGCGCCTCCCCCCGAGGTCAACGGCTTTTGTGACGGTTCTCCGCGGGTCTTCGGCGATGCGCTCAGCGCGCATCTTTCACGATGCCGCCGCCCTTCATCACGAAAGGAACATTCGCGAGCAGCGTCACGTCCGCCGTCGGGTCTCCCGCCACCGCGATGAGGTCGCCGTAGCGGCCCGGCGCGATCGCCCCGACATCCGATTCGCGGCCCAGCGCCTCGGCGGCGTTCCGCGTCGCCGCGCGGATCGCGTCCATCGGCGTCATGCCGTACTCGGTCATGATGCGGAACTGCCTGCCGACCTCGGCATGGGGCATCACACCCGCATCGGACGCGAACACCATCTTCACGCCGGCCCTGTGCGCGGCGCGGAAGCCGTCCCGCTGGATCTGCGCAATCTCGCGGTCCTTGCGGAGATTGTCCTCCAGCACGCCGTTCCTGCGGCCCTCGGCCTGCGTGTACTCCGTATTGTAGATGTCCATCGCCAGCACCGCGCCGCGCTCCTTGGCAAGGCGGATACCCTCGGCGTCGATCAGGCTCGCGTGCTCGATCGTGTCGATGCCGGCGCGAATCGCCGCCTTGATGCCCGCCGTGCCGTGCGCGTGCGCGGCGACCTTCACGCCCCACATGTGCGCCTCCTCGGCGATGGCGCGAAGCTCGGCTTCCGAAAGCTGCTGCTGGCCGGGCTCGGTGTTGCGCGAGAAGACGCCGCCCGTCGCGCACACCTTGATGACCTCGTCCTCTGCTCGCGCACGCGCACGCGAAGCTCGTCCGGCGAATCGCCCACGGCCTCGCCCTTGCGGTGGAACGACGGCGGGAAGTAGGTCTCGTCGCAGTGGCCGCCGGTGGCGCCGAGCGCGTATGCGGCGGGCACGATGCGGGGCCCGACCGCAAAGCCCTCCTCGATCGCCTGCTTGATGCCGACATCGTTGTAGCCGCCCGAACCGAGGTTGCGGACCGTGGTGAAGCCCGCCTCCAGCATGGCGCGCGCGTTCGCCGCGCCGACCACCGTCCAGAAGCTGTCGGTGAAGACGAGGCTGTTGTAGCCGCCGTAGACGGGCGAGCCGTCGAGGTGGACGTGCATGTCGATGAGCCCGGGCAGGATGGTCATGCCGGAAAGGTCGACCCGCTTCGCATCCGCCGGGACGTTCGCGCCGCCCGACACCGACACCGAAACGATACGGCCGTCGGTGATGACGACCACGGGATTCGCGACCGTCTTCCCCGCGACGACATCGACCATACGGTCCGCCGTCACCACCACGGTTTCCGCGTGCGCCGCGCCCGAAAGCAGCACGGCGGCCAGCACCTGTCTCAGCATGACCCCTCCCCCCTTATGCAGCGAAGGCTCAGTCCTTCGCGCCGTGGCAGTGCTTGTACTTCTTGCCGGAGCCGCAGGGACAGGGCTGATTGCGGCCGATGGGGCCCGTGCTTTCCGCCGCCAGCAGTGCGGGGTCGGCGGCGAGCGAATCGTTCTCGCCGGTGAACGGGTCGATGTGCGTCGTCAGGAACTCGGGCGGCGTGCGCGGCAACGGCGGCGGCGCCATCTCGAACTGCGCGTGGCTGAGCATCCGCGTCACCTCCTCGCGGATGTTGACGAGCATCCGCTCGAACAGTGCGAAGGCTTCCTGCTTGTATTCGTTGATCGGCTGCTTTTGCGCATAGGCGCGCAGGTGGATGACGGCGCGCAGCGCGTCGAGCGTCGCGAGGTGCTCCTTCCAGTGATGGTCGATCGCCTGCAAGAGGAAGCTCTTCTCGATCTGCGTCCACGTCTCGGCCGGGATGTTCGCGGTCTTGGCTTCGAGCGCGGACTTCGCCGCCGCCTCGATGCGCTCGGCGAACACCTCCTGATCGACGGCCTGCTCGGTCATCCAGTCGTCGATCGGCAGGTCGAGCGCGAACAGGCGGTCGAGATCGGCCTTGAGGCCTTCGACGTTCCACTGTTCGGGATAGGTGCCGGCCGGGCAGTGCTGCGCCAGCAGGTCGTTCGCGGTCTCGGCGCGCATGTCGGCGACGACGTCGCCGAGCGTTTCCGAATCCATGACGTCGGCGCGCTGCTCGTAAACGACCTTGCGCTGGTCGTTCATCACGTCGTCGTACTGGAGGAGCTGCTTGCGGATGTCGTAGTTGCGCGCCTCGACCTTCTTCTGCGCGGTCTGGATCGCCTTCGAGATCCACGGGTGGACGATCGCCTCGCCCTCCTCCAGCCCCGACTGCATCATGCGGTTCAGCATCGACTGCTGGCCGAAGATGCGCAGCAGGTCGTCGTCGAGGCTGAGGTAGAAGCGCGAGAAGCCCGGGTCGCCCTGACGGCCCGAGCGGCCGCGAAGCTGATTGTCGATGCGGCGGCTCTCGTGGCGCTCGGTGCCGAGCACGAACAGGCCGCCGGCCTGCTTCACGGCCTCGCGCTCGGCGGCGACCTCCTGGCGGATGCGCTCGACCTCGCGGTCCCTGTCCGGGCCCTCCGGCATCGTCTTCAGCTCGTCGTCGACGCGGAACTCGACGTTGCCGCCGAGCTGGATGTCGGTGCCGCGGCCCGCCATGTTGGTGGCGATGGTGACGGCGCCGAGGCGGCCCGCCTGCGCGACGATATGCGCCTCCTGCTCGTGGAAGCGGGCATTGAGCACGTTGTGCTCGACGCCTTCCTTCGTCAGGTACTCGGAGAGCATTTCCGACTTCTCGATGGAGACGGTGCCGACGAGCACGGGCTGGCCCTTCATGCTCGCCTCGCGGATCGCTTTCACGATGGCGCCGTACTTGTCAGCCGCGTTCTTGTAGAACTCGTCGTCGACGTCGATGCGCTGCACGGGCACGTTCGTCGGGATCTCGACCGTGTTCAGCTTGTAGATGTCGTAGAACTCGGCCGCTTCGGTCGCCGCCGTGCCGGTCATGCCGCCGAGCTTTGGATACATGCGGAAATAGTTCTGGAAGGTGATCGAGGCGAGCGTCTGGTTCTCGGGCTGGATCTCGACGCCTTCCTTGGCCTCCACCGCCTGATGCAGCCCGTCCGACCAGCGGCGGCCGTCCATCATGCGCCCGGTGAACTCGTCGATGATGACGATCTTGTCGCCCTTCACGATATAGTCGGTGTCGCGGCGGAAGATGACGTTGGCCTTCAGCGCCTGGTTCAGGTGGTGGACCACCTGCGTGTTCTCGAAATCGTAGAGGTTGGCGCCGACGAGCAGCCCGGCGGCTTCGAGCGCGCGCTCGGCCGCTTCGGTGCCGTCCTCGGTGAGCGTGATCGACTTCTGCTTCTCGTCGACCTCGTAGGCGTCCTTCGGCAGCACCTTCACTACTGCGTCGACGGCGAGGTAGAGGTCGGTCTTGTCCTCGGTGGGGCCGGAGATGATGAGCGGCGTGCGCGCCTCGTCGACGAGAATCGAGTCGACCTCGTCGACGATCGCGAAGTTGAACGGCCGCTGCACCATCGACTCGCGCGAGTACTTCATGTTGTCGCGCAGGTAGTCGAAGCCGAACTCGTTGTTGGTGCCGTAGGTGAT
>JACFNY010000196.1 GCA_019454625.1 Sphingomonadaceae bacterium | reverse complement strand
AGGCGGCGATGACCGCCATGTTGACGATGTCCGAATCCTTGGCGTTCATCGGCACGATCTGCACCGGCTTGTTCAAGCCGACCAGCAGCGGGCCGATCACGGTCGAGCCGCCCAGCTCCTGCAACATCTTGGTCGCGATCGAGGCCGAGTGGTAGGCCGGCATGATCAGCACGTTGGCCGGCCCTGAAAGCCGGCAGAACGGATATTGCCGCATCAGGTTGGGGTTCAGCGCCACGTCGGCCGCCATCTCGCCGTCATACTCGAAATCGACCCGGCGCTTGTCGAGGATGCGCACCGCCTCCTGCACCCGCTCCGAGCGCTCGCCCTGCGGGTGGCCGAACGTGGAGTAGGCGAGCAGCGCCACCCGCGGCTCGTAGCCCATGCGCCGGGCGAAGCCGGCCGCCTCCTCGGCGATGTCGGCGATCTGGATCGAATCCGGCATGTCGTGGACGGCGGTGTCGGCGACGATGACGGTGCGGCCGCGCGCCAGCACCACCGACGCGCCGATGACGCGATGGCCCGGCTTGGCGTCGATGACGCGGCGCATGTCCTCGAGCGCCGTCGAATAGTTGCGCGTCACCCCCGTCACCACCGCGTCGGCGTCGCCCAGCGCCACCATGCAGGCGGCGAAGTGATTGCGGTCGTTGTTGATGATGCGCTGGCAGTCGCGCAGGAGATAACCCTTGCGCTGCATCCGCTCGTAGAGGAAGTCGGAATAGACGCCGTTGCGCCGCGACAGCCGGGCATTGACCAGCTCGATGCCCGGCCGGTCGAGGTCGACGCCGGCGTTTCTCGCGTTCTCGCGAATGACGTCGTCGCGGCCGATCAGGATCGCGGTGCCGAGCTTCTGGTTGACGTAGGAGACGGCGGCGCGCATCACCTGCTCCTCCTCGCCCTCGGCGAAGACGACGCGCTTGGGCTGGCGGCGCACCCGGTCGTAGATGCGTTGCAGCGTCGAGGCGATCGGGTCGCGCCGGGCCGAAAGCTCCTGCCGGTACTTCTCCATGTCGAGGATCGGCCGGCCGGCGACGCCCGAATCCATCGCCGCCCGCGCCACCGCCGTCGGGATCGACGAGATCAGCCGCGGGTCGAACGGCACCGGGATGATGTAGTTGGGGCCGAATTTCGGCCGGTTGCCCTGATAGGCGGCGGCGACGTCGTCGGGCACGTCCTCGCGCGCCAGCGCCGCCAGGGCCTTGACCGCCGCGATCTTCATCGCGTCGTTGATGGTGGTGGCGCGGGCGTCGAGCGCGCCGCGGAAGATGTAGGGGAAGCCGAGGACGTTGTTGACCTGGTTCGGATAGTCCGAGCGGCCCGTCGCGATGATCGCGTCTGAGCGGACGGCGTGCGCGTCCTCGGGCAGGATCTCGGGCGTCGGGTTCGCCATCGCGAAGATGATCGGGTTGGGCGCCATCGCCTTCACCATCTCCGGCGTTACCGCGCCCGCGGCGGAGAGGCCGAGGAACACGTCGGCGCCCTGCATGGCGTCGAGCAGCGTGCGCTCTTCGGTCTCGATGGCGTAGGCGGACTTCCACTGGTTGAGGTTGGTGCGGTCCTTGTGGATCACGCCCTCGCGGTCGCACATGCGCACGCTGGTGCGCGGCATCCCCATCGCGATGATGAGCTCGGCGCAGGCGATGGCGGCGGCGCCCGCGCCGTTCACCACCATCTTCACGTCCCTGATCGACTTGCCGGTGATCCTGAGCGCGTTGATGAGGCCCGCGGCGGAGATGATCGCGGTGCCGTGCTGGTCGTCGTGGAACACCGGGATGTTCATCTTCTCGCGCAGGCGGCTCTCGATGATGAAGCAGTCCGGCGAGGCGATGTCCTCGAGGTTGATGCCGCCGAAGCTCGGCTCCATCAGGGAGATGGCATTGACGAGCTGGTCGACGTCCTCGCTCGCCAGCTCGATGTCGATGGCGTCGACGTCGGCGAAGCGCTTGAAGAGCACGGCCTTGCCTTCCATCACCGGCTTCGAGGCAAGCGCGCCGAGGTTGCCGAGGCCGAGGATGGCGGTGCCGTTGGAGATGACGGCAACGAGGTTGCCCTTGGCGGTGTAGTCGTAGGCGAGGACGGGATCGGCGGCGATCGCCTCCACCGGCACGGCGACGCCGGGGGAGTAGGCGAGGCTGAGATCGCGCTGCGTCGCCATCGGCTTCGACGCGATGATCTCGATCTTGCCCGGGCGGCCTTGCGAATGGAATTGCAGGGCTTCCTGATCGCTGAACTTGACCGAACTGCCTTTTGACAAATGTTTTCTCCACCAAGGCGCCTGAGATCGCTATTAGCGTCCGCATGTGCGCCGACGCCAGTCCTCAATCCGTGAAATCTGTAAAAGCGGATTCCCCCTCGCCCATGATGGAGCAATACCTCGCGCTGAAGGCAGAGGCCGGGGACAGCCTGCTGTTCTTCCGCATGGGCGATTTCTACGAGATGTTCTTTCAGGACGCTGTCGCGGCGGCCGGCGCGCTCGACATCGCGCTCACCAAGCGCGGCCAGCACATGGGCGAGGACATCCCGATGTGCGGCGTGCCCGCGCACAGCCACGAGACGTACCTGGCGCGGCTGATCTCGAAGGGCTTCCGCGTCGCCATCGCCGAGCAGGTGGAGGACCCGGCGGAGGCGAAGAAGCGCGGCGCGAAATCGGTGGTGCGCCGCGCCGTGATCCGTGTCGTGACGCCCGGCACGCTCACCGAGGAAAGCCTGCTCGACGCGCGCAGCGCCAACCGGCTCGCGGCAGTCGGCGAGGCGGAGGGGCGCATGGGCCTCGCGTGGTGCGACCTGTCGTCGGGCGAGTTCATGACCGCGCCGGTCGACGCCGCGCTCGTCGGTGCGGAGCTGGCGCGGCTGCGCCCCGCCGAGCTTCTGGTTGCGGACGGCAGGGAAGCGCCGCCCGGGCATCTCGTCGCCGTGCGCCCGCGCGCGGATTTCGACAGCACGGCGGGCGAGCGGAAACTGTGCCGCCGCTTCGACGTCGGCACGCTGGACGGCTTCGGCGCGTTCACGCGCGCCGAGCTCGCGGCGGCGGGCGCGCTCCTCGCGTTCGTCGAGGCGACGCAGAAAGACGCCGCCGTGCGCCTGCGCCCGCCGGCGCGGCACCTCCCCGAAAGCACCATGCTGATCGACGCGGCGACGCGCGCCAGCCTCGAACTCGCCGAGACCATGGCGGGCAGCCGCAAGGGCTCGCTGCTCGATTGCATCGACCTCACCGTCACCGGCGCGGGCGCACGGCGTCTTGCCGCCGATCTCGCCGCGCCGCTCACCGATCCCGAAACCATCGCGCGCCGCCTCGACCTCGTCGGCTGGTTCGTCGGCGCGCCGACGCTGCGCGAGCGCGTCCGCGCCGCCTTGAGGCGCATCGCCGACATCGAGCGCGCGCTCGGCCGCCTCGCCGCCGGGCGCGGCAGCCCGCGCGACCTCGGCCTGCTGCGCGATGCGCTGTCGGGCGCGCTCGACCTCAAGCGCCTGCTCTCCGAAAGCGAGCTCGGCGTGCCGGCGATGCTGGCGGATTGCCTCGACCGCGTCGGCCCGCACGGCGCGCTCGTCGAGGGCCTTGCCGCCGCGCTCGTGCCCGAGCCGGGCTTCTCCGTTTCCGACGGCGGCTTCATCGCGGAAGGGTTCGACCCCGCGCTCGACGAACTGCGCGGGCTCGCGCAGGACGGCCGCCGCCACATCGCGGCGCTGGAGGCGCGCTACCGCGAGGCGACCGGGATCGCCTCGCTCAAGATCCGCCACAACAACGTGCTCGGCTATCACGTCGAGGTCTCGGCGCGCCATGCCGACCCATTGATGGCGGCGGACAGCGGCTTCACGCACCGCCAGACGCTCGCGGGCGTCGTGCGCTTCAACAGCGTCGACCTCGCCGATCTCGCCGCGCGCATCGCCGAGGCCTCGACGAAGGCGCTCGCCGCCGAGGCCGCGCATTTCGCGGCGCTTCGCGAAACGGTGCTCGAAGAGGCGGAAGCCGCGGGGGAAACCGCCGCGGCGCTCGCTCGCATCGACGTCGCGGCGGCGCTCGCCGAGCTTGCCGCGCGCGGCGGCTGGGTGCGGCCGGAGGTGGACACGAGCACCGCCTTCGAGATCCGCGGCGGGCGGCATCCGGTCGTCGAGGCGGCATTGGGCGCGAAGCGCGAGGCGTTCGTCGCGAACGATTGCGACCTCGGGCCGGACCGGCGGCTGTGGCTGCTGACCGGCCCCAACATGGCGGGTAAATCGACCTTCCTGCGCCAGAACGCGCTGCTCGCCGTGCTCGCGCAGACGGGCAGCTTCGTGCCCGCACAGTCGGCGCACATCGGCGTCGTCGACCGGCTGTTCAGCCGCGTCGGCGCGTCGGACAATCTCGCCGAGGGGCGTTCGACCTTCATGGTCGAGATGGTGGAGACGGCGGCGATCCTGCGGCAGGCGACGGCGCGCTCGCTCGTCATCCTCGACGAGGTCGGGCGCGGCACCTCCACCTACGACGGCCTCGCCATCGCGTGGGCGGTGGTGGAGGCGGTGCACGACAGCCTCGCCAGCCGCTGCCTGTTCGCGACGCACTATCACGAGCTGACGGTGCTCGCCGACCGGCTCGCCGCCGTGCACCTCGCCACGGTGAAGGTGCGCGAGTGGAAGGGCGAGCTCGTGTTA
>JACFNY010000195.1:932-4640 GCA_019454625.1 Sphingomonadaceae bacterium | reverse complement strand
AGGTCATCGACGCGAAGTCGGGCGAGGACATCACCCGCTCGGTGCTCACCCAGATCATCATGGAGGAGGAGAATCGCGGTCAGACCATGCTGCCGACGCCGTTCCTCCGCCAGCTGATCGCGATGTACGGCGATTCGATGCAGTCGATGGTGCCGCCCTATCTCGAGGCGTCGATGACGGCGCTCCGCCGCAATCAGGAGCAGTTCCGCAAGTCGATGGCGGGCGCGTTCAACCCGTTCGAGGCGATCGCCAAGCAGAACATGGCGATGTTCCAAGCCGCCGCCGACATGATGTCCGGCAAGACGCCGCCCGTCCCGCAGGACGAACCGGCGGACGAGGCGAGCGAACTCGCCGACCTCAAGCGCGAGATGGCGGAGCTTCAGGCGAAGCTCGACAAGCTCGGCAAGAAGTAGCCCGTAAGCCCCTCCTCTTCAGGGGAGGGGGGAGAAAATTACCGCCCCATCGCGAGGAACTTCGTCCGCCGGTCGTCGCGCACGGCGTCGGCGCCCATGCCGTCCATCGTGGCGAGCTGCGCCTCCACCGCGTCGCCGAGCAGCTTGATCGCCGCCTGCGGGCTCCTGTGTGCGCCGCCCACGGGCTCCGGCACGATCGCGTCGATCAGGTTCAGCGCCTTCAGGTCCTGCGCGGTCTGCTTCATCGCCGCCGCCGCGTCCGCCGCCTTGTCCGCCGTGCGCCAGAGGATGGAGGCGCAGCCTTCCGGCGAGATCACCGCGTAGACGGCGTGCTCGAACATGATGATGCGGTTCGCGGTCGCCAGCGCCACCGCGCCCCCGGATCCGCCCTCGCCGACGATCGCGGCGACCATCGGCGTGCCGAGCCTGAGGCAGGCTTCCGTGGAGCGCGCGATGGCTTCCGCTTGTCCGCGTTCCTCGGCGTGGATGCCGGGAAACGCGCCCGAGGTGTCGACGAAGCTGACGACGGGCAGCCCGAAGCGGTCGGCCATCTCCATCAGACGCACGGCCTTGCGGTAGCCTTCCGGCTTCGCCATGCCGAAATTGTGCTTGAGGCGGCTCGCCGTGTCGGAGCCCTTCTCGTGGCCCATCACCATCACCGGGCGGCCGCGGAAGCGTCCCGGCCCGCCGATGATCGCGCAGTCCTCGCCAAACTTGCGGTCGCCCGCGAGCGGCGTGAAGTCGGTAATGAGCGCGGCGGTGATGTCCTTCAGGTGCGGCCGCGCCGGGTGCCGCGCCACCTGCGTCTTCTGCCACGGCGTCAGCTTCGCGTAGATCGCCTTCAGCTGCGCCTCGACCTTGGCTTCCAGCTTCTTCACCTCGGCGTCGATGTTGACCGCGCCTTCGCCGGCCGACGCCTTCAGTTCCTTGATGCGCGTCTCCAGCTCGGCGACGGGCTTCTCGAATTCGAGATACGTGATCATCGCCCCCGCCTAGTCGTCTTGGGGCCGATCGGCAAGCGGATGCGCGCGGTTGACGAGATCGACGAGGTGCGCGGACTGGACGTGCGTATAGATCTGCGTCGTCGCGATGTCGGCATGGCCCAGCATGGATTGCAGCGCGCGAAGGTCCGCGCCGCCCTCCAGCAGGTGCGTCGCGAAGGCGTGGCGGAGCACGTGCGGGCTGACCCGCGCGGGCGCGATCCCGGCGGCGGCGGCGAGGTCCTTCACGATCTGGAACAGCCGCACGCGCGACATGTGCGTGCCGCCGGAGGGGAACAGGTATTTCTCCCCCGGCGCCAGCGTCGCCGCCCACGCCGCCACGGCTTCCCCGGCGCGCGTCGAGACCGGCACCATGCGCTCCTTGTCGCCCTTGCCTTTCAGAACGGCATAAGGCGTGCCCGGCTTGATCGCGGCACGGGGCAAGGAGACGAGTTCGGTCGCGCGCAGCCCCGATCCGTAGAGCAGCTCGATCAGCGCCTTCAGCCGCAGCCCCGCGGGGGTGCCCGACGCCGCCTCTTCCTCGACGACGGCGAACATCCGGTCCACCTCCTCGCGCGACAGCGTCTTCGGCAGCGGCCGACCCTTCGCGGGCGTGCCGAGGTCGCCCGCTGGGTTGTCGGCGCGCAGCCCCTCGGACACGAGGAACGCGAAGAAGCGCCGCACCGCGGAGAGCTTGCGGGCGAGGCTCGCCGCTGCGAGGTCGCGCCATTCGTGGATCAGCCGTTCGAGCGTTCGCGCATCGGCGGCGGCGAGCCCGCCGGACAGCGCCTCGCTCGCCTGCGCAAGGTCGCGGCCGTAGGCGGCGATGGTGTTCGCCGCCGCGCCGCGCTCGGCGGCCATCATGTCGAGGAACAGCGCGATCGCGCGGCGGTCGTCGGGGAGGCTCAACTCCGCGTCACCGCCTCGACCGCCATCATCCGCGCCTCGCGCGTGAAGCCCGCGCGATTGAGCGCGCCGACCACGACCGAAAGCTGCGCGGGCGAAACGCCCGCCCAGCCCGATTGCAGGCCGACCGCCGCCAGGATCGCCACCTCGCCGCGCCGCTTGGCGATGGCGGCCTCCGCGATGCGCCGCGTGTAGTGGTTCTCGATCGGCTGGACGCCGAAGTCGCTGGCAAGGCCGCTCCAGCCGCCGCCGGGGTCGAGCGCCTGCATCGCCGCGGCGAACATCGCGGCCTTCCGGTCCGCGCTGCGGCCGGAAAGCGCCCTGCGCCACGCCCGCGCCGCGCCGACATCGCTGTTCGCAATTTTGCCGGTGCGGTCGGCGAGCGCGAGGTACGGCCACGCCGCCCGCCGCGCATCATCCGGCCCGTCCGTCAGCACCGGCCACCACGCCAGCGCCTCGCGCACGTAGCCTGCGGAGAGCATGGATTCGATGAGGCCGGGCGCATCGTCCGCCTGCGCGGCGGCGGGCGGGATGCGTGCCGCCGCGGCCGCCGTCCGCACGAGCGCGCCGTAGCGTTCCTGCGGCGTCTTGGCGCCCCGCCAGATGCGCTGCATCGCGGCGATGCGTTCCTCGGCGTTGCGGCCCGCGTAGGCGGCGCGGATGTCGGCGATGGCGTCCTCGCCCGCCGCGCCCGGCTCGATCGCGGCGATGCGCGCGGCGGCGAGCGCGGCGAGTTCGCGCGCCGAGGCGATGCCGTAGGCGGCGGCGACAGGCGCGGCGGCGGAGCGCTGCGCGATCGAAAGCCCCGGCGCGCGCATGATCCACCCGGCGAGCGCGACCGGCGGGCGGGCGAGCAGGGGTTCCGGGATCTCGATGCCGGCTGCGGCGGCGAGGCCGAAGCGGTAGGCGCTGAGCTGCTTCGTCTCGCTCCAGTCGACGTTGGCGCCGCGGCCTTCGCCCGTCACCACGGTCGCGGCGCGCTCGGCGAGCACGATGTCGATCACCGGCATGGCGCGGCGCGCGCGCAGCCGGTCGAACTGCGCGGCGGCGGTGATGTCGTCGCCTTCGAGGCCCGCGCAGATCGCGTTCGCGGCTTCCCAGAACGGCAGCTTGGAGAAGGCCTTGGCGGTCGGCGCGAGTGGGCACAGCGCGGGGATGTCGGCGGCGGCGAGGTGCACCTGGCTCGCCACCGCGTAGAGGCGCGGCGTGTAGCGGTCGAGCGGCAGCGCGTCGACGAGCAGCTTGGCGCCGTCCACCTCGCCCATGCGCAGCAGCAGCAGCGCGCGCTCGGCGAGCCAGTCGGCGGGGCGCACGCCGCTCGGCGTCGGCACGCGCGAAAGCAGCGCGCGGCGAAGTACGATGTGCCCCCAGCGCGAGGCGATCGGCGGCCTGGTGCGCTGGAGCAGGCC
>JACFNY010000195.1:0-886 GCA_019454625.1 Sphingomonadaceae bacterium | reverse complement strand
AACGCGCCCATGCCGTATCCGCCGAGCCGCGCGGTGAGCGGCCCCGCGACGTCGAAGCTGCCGGCGCGGGCCGGGCCGCTGGCGAAGGGGTCGGGGGCGGCGGGCGTCTGCGCGGCGGGCACGCCCGGCAGCAGTGGGACAGGCACGCCTGCGGACGGGCCGGCCGTTGGCGTCTCGGCTGCCGCGGGCGCATCCGGCTCGCGTTCCACGGGACGCGGCGCGGGCGGCGGCGCTTCCGGGGGCGGCGCGCCGAACACGTCGGGCAGCAGCGACTTCGGCGCATCCTGCCCGGATGCGGCCGTTGCAATCAGAAGCGCGGCAAGGGCGGTGCTAGAGACCCAGCGTTTCATTCGAAACCGGTTCTTCGACGCGCTCAGTCGTGTGCGGAATATCGACGAACATCAGCACGACACCGCCGATGACGACGACGGCGAGGATGATGACAAGCAGCCAGAAAATCAGGCGGGACAATCGCATCTCCGGGGCAATCGCGTTGGTTTCGTTCCGCTCTAAGCGTGAGCGCGGCGGAGCGCGCTTGGCCTTCGGCGAGGCGCCTGTGTATAGCGAGTGCGATGAACGCTTGCGAACCAAAAAACACCTCCCCGCCGCCTGTTCGCCGCAGGCGCGGTCTCAGCCGTTCCGTCGTGCTGGTGGGGCTGATGGGCGCAGGGAAAACCACGATCGGGCGGCGGCTCGCCAGGCGTCTCGGCCTCGAGTTCGTGGATGCCGACGAGGCCATCGAGGCGGCGGCCGGGCTCACGGTTTCGGAAATTTTCGCCCGCTACGGCGAGGCGCATTTCCGCGAAGGCGAGCGCCGCGTGATCGCGCGCCTCATCTCCGGCCCGCCCAAGGTGATCGCGACCGGCGGCGGCGCGTTCGTCGATCC
>JACFNY010000194.1 GCA_019454625.1 Sphingomonadaceae bacterium | reverse complement strand
CAAGGAGAAGGTGACGGCGGCGTTCAAGATCATCCTCAATGACCCGGCGGTCGAGGGCATCCTCGTCAACATCTTCGGCGGCATCATGCGCTGCGACATCATCGCGGAGGGCATCGTCGCGGCGGCGCGCGAGGTGAACTTGTCGGTTCCGCTCGTCGTTCGCCTTGAAGGCACCAATGTCGAGCTCGGCAAGCAAATCCTCGCCGACAGCGGCCTGCCGATCGTTTCGGCGGACAACCTCGGCGACGCCGCCAAGAAGATCGTGGCGCAAGTGAAGAAGGCGGCCTGACCCCATGAGCATTCTCATCAACAAGAACACCAAGGTTCTGTGTCAGGGCCTCACCGGCGCGACGGCGACGTTCCACACCGAAGCCGCCATCGCCTACGGCACGAAGATGGTCGGCGGCGTGGTGCCGGGCAAGGGCGGGCAGGAGCATCTCGGCCTCCCCGTGTTCGGCACGATGCGCGAGGCGATGGACGTGACGAGGGCGGACGCCAGCGTCGTCTACGTGCCGCCGGCGTTCGCGGCGGACTCGATCCTCGAGGCGATCGAGGCGGAAGTGCCGCTGATCATCTGCATCACCGAGGGCATTCCGGTGCTCGACATGGTGCCGGTGAAGCGCGCGCTCTCGGGCTCGAAGTCGCGGCTGATCGGCCCGAACTGCCCCGGCGTGCTGACACCGGACGAGTGCAAGATCGGCATCATGCCGGGCTCCATCTTCAAGAAGGGCTCGGTCGGCGTCGTCTCGCGCTCCGGCACGCTCACCTATGAAGCGGTGCACCAGACGACGGCGGTCGGCCTCGGCCAGACGAGCGCGGTCGGCATCGGCGGCGATCCGGTGAACGGCACCAACTTCATCGACGTGCTGGACCTGTTCCTGAATGACCCCGACACCAAGTCCATCATCATGATCGGCGAGATCGGCGGCTCGGCCGAGGAAGACGCAGCCGAGTTCCTGAAATCGCACCCGATCAAGAAGCCGATGGTGGGCTTCATTGCGGGCCGCACCGCCCCCAAGGGCCGCACGATGGGCCACGCCGGCGCCATCGTCTCGGGCGGCAAGGGCGGCGCCGAGGACAAGATCAAGGCGATGGAGGCGGCGGGTATCGTCGTCTCGCCGAGCCCGTCCGAACTCGGAACCACGCTCGCCAAGGTGCTCGGCGCGTAAGCATCGCGGAATTGTCAAGTTTTTAGGTGCTTTTTAGGATGGTCCTGCGTAGGGAGGCGCGCAGGACCCTCCGTATGCCAGGAATGACAGGAACCATGGGTTTCGAAGGCCAGCCTCCCTCCGCTCTCGAAGGCGTCAGCGCCTCGTTCGTTGAATCGCTTTATCGCCGGTATTCGGCCAATCCGGCCTCCGTCGATCCGGAATGGCAGCGCCACTTCGCGGGGCTGGAGCAGGTCGCGTCTGGTCCCTCGTGGCAGCGGAAGAACTGGCCCGTTGCCGCGACGGACGACCTGACGGCGGCGCTCGACCCGATGCAGATGACGCCGGAGCCGAAGGCACCTGCAAAGACGGGTGCCGCGCCGGCCCCGTCGGCGGAAGCCGTCCGGCAGGCGGCCGACGACGCGATCCGGGCCATGACACTGATCCGCACCTACCGCGTGCGCGGCCACCTTGCGGCGCAGCTCGATCCGCTCGGCCTTGCCGATCGCCCGTTCCCGGAGGAGCTGACGCCGGAATATCACGGTTTCTCCGGTGCCGATCTCGGGCGCACCGTGTATCTCGGCGGCGTACTCGGCCTTGAGGAGGCCACCGTCGAAAGCGTCGTTGCGATCCTGAAGCGCAACTACTGCGGGCATGTCGGCATCGAGTACATGCACATCAACGATCTCGATGAGCGCCGTTTCCTTCAGGAGCGCATCGAGGGCCGCGATGCCGAGATTCATTTCACGAACGAAGGCAAGAAGGCGATCCTCAACAAGATCATCGAAGCCGAACAGTTCGAAAGCTTCCTCGGCCGCAAATACGTCGGCACCAAGCGCTTCGGCCTCGACGGTGGCGAGGCGATGGCGCCTGCGCTTGAAAGCGTCATCAAGTACGCGGGCGCGGGCGGCGTGAAGGAAATCGTCATCGGCATGGCGCACCGCGGCCGTTTGAACGTGCTCGCGAACGTCATGCAGAAGCCGTTCCAGGCGATCTTCCACGAATTCGCGGGCGGCTCCTCGAACCCCGACGATGTCGGCGGCTCGGGCGACGTGAAATATCACCTCGGCACCTCGACGGATCGCGACTTCGACGGCAACACCGTCCATCTGTCGCTGACCCCGAACCCCTCGCACCTCGAAGCGGTGAACCCCGTGGTGCTCGGCAAGGTGCGCGCGGCGCAGACCCTGCGCGGCGACATGGAGCGCGACGAGGTGCTGCCGCTGCTGCTGCACGGCGACGCCGCGTTCGCGGGGCAGGGTATCGTCGCCGAATGCCTCGGCTTCTCGGGGCTGGACGGCTACAACACCGGCGGCACGATCCATTTCATCATTAACAACCAGATCGGCTTCACCACGAGCCCGCAGTTCGCGCGCTCCTCGCCCTATCCGTCGGACGTGGCGCGCACCGTGCAGGCGCCGATCTTCCACGTGAATGGCGACGACCCCGAAGCCGTCACCTTCGCCACCAAGGTTGCCACCGAGTTCCGGCAGAAGTTCAACCGTGATGTCGTGATCGACATGTGGTGCTACCGCCGCTTCGGTCACAACGAGGGCGACGAGCCGAGCTTCACGCAGCCGCTGATGTACAAGGTCATCAAGGGCAAGCCGAAGGTCAGCGAGGTCTACGGCGCGCGGCTGATCGAGGAAGGGGTCGTCGACACGGCGTGGGTCGACGCGGCGACGAAGACCTATGTCGACCGGCTCGACAAGGATTTCGAAGCGGCGCCGTCCTACCGGCCCAACAAGGCGGACTGGTTCGAGGGACGCTGGGAAGGCCTTGGCCGTCCGGCTGATCCGGAATCGGCACGCCGCGCGGCGGAAACCGGCGTACCGCGCGCCCGCATCGACGAGGTCGCGAAGCTGCTGACGACCGTTCCGAACGGCTTTTCCATTCATCCGACGCTGAAGCGCGTCGTCGCCGCGCGCGGCGAGGCGATCACGAGCGGCGAGGGCATCGACTGGGCGACCGCCGAAGCGCTCGCGTTCGGCACGCTGCTTCAGGACGGCTACGGCGTGCGCCTCTCCGGGCAGGATTCCGGGCGCGGCACGTTCAGCCAGCGCCACGCGGTCTGGGTCGATCAGAAGACGGGCGCCAAGTTCGTTCCGCTCCAGCAGAGCCAGCAGGCGAACGCCTATTTCAAGGTCTACGATTCGCCGCTCAGCGAGTTCGGCGTGCTCGGCTTCGAATACGGTTACGCGCTCACCGATCCCAAGACGCTCGTGCTGTGGGAAGCCCAGTTCGGCGACTTCGCGAACGGCGCGCAGGTCATCATCGACCAGTTCATCGCGAGCGGAGAGATCAAGTGGCTGCGGGCGAACGGCCTCGTCATGCTGCTGCCGCACGGCTACGAAGGGCAGGGGCCGGAGCACTCGTCGGCGCGCCTCGAGCGCTATCTTCAGCTCTGCGCCGAAGACAACATGCAGGTCTGCAACATCACGACGCCTGCGAACTACTACCACGTGCTGCGCCGCCAGATGCTGCGTCCGTTCCGGAAGCCGCTCATCATCATGACGCCGAAGTCGCTGCTCCGGCATAAGTCGGCGGTTTCGACGATCGACGAGTTCATCGGCGATTCCCACTTCATGCGGATCAAGTCGGACACGAACCCGCCGGCGGACGACAAGGTGAAGCGGCTCGTGCTCTGCTCGGGCAAGGTGTTCTACGATCTCGCCGAAGCGCGCGACGCGGCGGGCGACAAGACCACCAGCATCGTCCGCATCGAGCAACTCTACCCGTTCCCGCGCGAAGCGCTCGTCGCTCGCCTGAAGCGCATGAAGACCCTCAAGGAGGTCGTCTGGGCGCAGGAGGAGCCGAAGAACGCCGGAAGCTGGCACTTCGTCCGCTACTATCTCGAAAAGGCGCTGGCCGAGGCCGGGATCGACATTCGTCCCGTCTACGCGGGCCGCAAGGTGGCCGCGGCGACCGCGACGGGCCTTGCCAAGCGTCATGCCGCCGAACAGAAAAAGCTCGTGGCGCAGGCGCTCGGCCACGACAGCGAAGGTTGAGGAGAGATCATGGCTATCGACGTCGTTATCCCCGCGCTCGGTGAATCGATCACCGAAGCCACCGTCGGCGAATGGCTGAAGAAGCCGGGCGATGCCGTGAAGGCGGACGAGCCGATCGTGAGCCTCGAGACCGACAAGGTCGCGGTCGAGGTTCCGGCGCCCGCCGCGGGCGTCCTCTCCGAACAGCTTGCGGCTGTGGGCGACACGGTGAACGTCGGCGCCGTCATCGCGCGTCTCGAAGCCGGCGGCGCTGCGGCGGCGCCCGCGAAGGCCGCGGCTCCGAAGGCCACCGCATCCGCCAAGGTGGCGGCACCAGCGGAGTCCAAGCAGTCTCCCGCCGTCACCGTCGCGCTTGCGGAAACCGGCGTCGATCCGGCAAACGTGCGGGGCACGGGCAAGGACGGGCGTCTCACCAAGGCCGACGTGCGCGGCGCTGCCACGGCCCCGGCGCCCGGCGCTGCGGCTTCGGCCGCTCCGGGCCGCCAGGAGGAGCGCGTGCGTATGACGCGCCTGCGCCAGACCATCGCCCGCCGCCTCAAGGAAGCGCAGAATACGGCGGCGATGCTCACCACCTTCAACGATGTCGACATGACGGCG
>JACFNY010000193.1 GCA_019454625.1 Sphingomonadaceae bacterium | reverse complement strand
CCTTCATGTCGACGATCCGCCCCGGCGCGATCGAGGTGTATGAAACGGCGAGCAGCCCGGCGACGCGCATCTTCATCGACGGCGGCTTCGCCGAGGTGAACGACAGCGGCCTCACCATCCTCGCCGAGAACGCCGTGCCGGTCGCGGAGATCAAGGCCGACGAGGTTTCGAAGAGGCTCTCCGACGCGCGCGAGGACGTGCGCCTCGCGAAGTCCGACGTCGAGCGCACCGTCGCCGAGAAGCAGGTCGCCCGCTACGAGGCGATGCAGGCAGCCGCCGCGAACTGAGCGGACATGCCTCTCCCGCCCGCGGGAGAGGCAGTTCTCTCACATCCTGACGAAGCGCCACGACATCGACTTCGTCCCCTCCCGCCCCGAGATTTCCGCGTTCAGCGTCTCGCCGTCACGCCAGTAGCGCACGCGTGTCGGGAAATCGTGGACGGGGTTCTCGAACACGACCTCGCGCGCGCCGGTGCTGACCTGCCGGAACGGCACTGCCGGACTGCCACCCGGCGCGCCCCAGAAAACGGGAACCCCGTCCTCGCCGGGGGCAATGCGCATGAACTCGAAGCTGCGCACGCCCGACGCATCGCCGGAGCGGCCCGACCCCATCAGCTGCCCGGCGCGCGGCACGGTCCAGCATTCCTCGGTCCAGCGGTCTTCCCGCGTCTGCTGCCAGCACCCGCTCATCCACGCGAAATCGGCCGCCGCCGCGGGAGCGGATGCAAGCGCGGCGGCGGCGACCAGGAAACGGCGCATCTGCGTTCCTCCCCTGTCGAAGGCCGCAGCATAGCATGAAACCGGATCAGGCGCGCGGCCGATACGGCGACCAGTCCCCGTCCGGCTGCGCCAGCCGGTCTGCGACGATGCGGACCACGTCGGCGTTCCACGCAAGCCCGATATGCGTGCCGCCGACCGTCAGCGTCTCCCATGTCGGGCCGCTGCCGATGTCGGCGCTGCCCGGCGCGACGATGCCGTCGAACGGCGTCAGGATCGCCGTCACCGGCACCGGCGGCAGCTCCATGAGATCGGTTTCGATCGGCGGGGCGTCCACCGTATGGTCGTTGAGCCGTTCGTAGAGCCGCCACGCGTTGTTGGCGTGGAGATCGCGCGCGGCGGGCGTCCCCATCGTCACGATCAGGCGCACGCGGTCCGGGATGCGCTTGGCGATCTCGCGCGCGTAGAGCCCGCCGAGGCTCCAGCCGACGAGGCTCACTTTCCGCTTCTGCCCGGCGTGCACGGACTTCACATAGTGCACCATCTGCGCGAGCAGGCCGGGCTTGAGGCCGAGGTTGGTGCCGAAGCGCCACCCGGCGTTCCAGTAGCCGAGCGCGGTGAGACGGCGCCTGAGCGGCCACGTGAACGCATCGCCCGCGAGGAAACCGGGAAACACCAGCACGGGATGACCATCGCCCTTCGGCAGACCCTGCGTCCGCCCCTTCATGGCGAAACGGCAGAGTTCCGGCACGGCCTTCACCTCGAGCGCGAAACGCCCGAGCGTCGGCGGCACGAGGCCGGACGGCAGCGTCAGCGCAGGTTCGCGTCGATCCACGCCCTCACCTCCGGCCCGATGTCCTCGCGTTCGAGCGCGAGCGCGATGTTCGCCGTCACGTACCCGGCCTTGTCCCCGCAATCGTAGCGCGTGCCTTCGAAGCGTATGGCATGGAACGGCCCGCCGCCGATCAGCTCCGCCATCGCGTCGGTCAGCTGGATCTCGCCGCCCGCACCGCGCTTGCGCGACTCCAGCTTGTCCATGACGGCGGGTTCGAGGATGTAGCGGCCGATCGCGGCCATCGTCGACGGCGCATCCTCCGGCCTCGGCTTCTCGACGAGGCCGAGCACCTCGGTGAGCGCGCCCTTCTCGGCGCCGGGAGAGACGATGCCGTAGCGGTGCGTGTGTTCGCGCGGCACGTCGAGCACGCCGATGATGTTGCCGCCGACCTCGGCGTGGGCCTCGACCATCGCCTTCAGGCAGGGCCGGGCCGGGTTCCAGAGCAGCTCGTCCGGCAGCAGCACCGCGAAGGGGTTGTCGCCGATGAGGTGGCGCGCGCACCAGACGGCATGGCCGAGCCCGAGCGGCTCGCGCTGACGGACGTAGGCGATGGTTCCGGCGGAAAAGCGCGTGCCATCGAGCTGCGCCAGCGTCTCTTCCTTGCCGCGCTCGCCGAGCGTCGCCTCGAGCTCGAAATGCCGGTCGAAATGATCCTCGATGGCGTTCTTGCCGCGGCCGGTGACGAAGATCATCTGCTCGATGCCCGCCGCGACGGCCTCGTCGACGGCGTACTGGATGAGCGGCCTGTCGACGACGGGCAGCATCTCCTTGGGCATCGCCTTGGTCGCGGGCAGGAACCGCGTGCCGAGACCGCCCACGGGAAACACCGCCGTCCGAACCTTACGCATGTCTACTCCCACCTATAGCCTAGACAGCGATTCACGTTTCAGGCCGATTCAACCTGAAACGATCGCGGTCTAGAACCGCTTGAGAAGCCTGAGGTAATAGCCCCGTTCCTCTTCCGAACGCGAGGGGTCGCTTGCGCGTTCCTCGAGAATCTTGCGGATTTGCTGGATACGCCGCACGTCCGCCTGATCCGGCAGCTTGACCGCGCCCTGCCCGAACCCGGTGCCCGGACGCCCGAGCGGATCGAGCCCGGAGCCCGCCGCGCCCGGCTGCATCGCCCCGGCGCCCGCCGCCTGCGCCATGCGCTGCGCCGCCGCTTCCGCCGCGTTCGCCGCCTGCCGGAGCAGATCGAGCGCCCGCGTCTGCGCACGGATCGCACCGCCCGCATCCCCGGCACCGAGCGCGCGCGCGGCCTCCGCCATCGCCTTCGCTGCACCGCCGAGCGGCTGCGGGGCGGGCATCCCGGCCGCGCCGAACTGCTTGACGAGCGCTTCGGTATCCGCCCCCAGCGCGCGCTGGGGCGGCGCGTTCTCGCGCAGGCCGCCGTCGTTTCCGAACGAGGCCTCGATCATGTCGGCAACGGTCGCGTCGCGGAGCGCGCCCTGCCGCGCCTCGATCGCGCGAAGCGCCTGCGCGGCCTCCGCGGCGGCGGCGGCGCGGGCCTGCGCCTCGGGATCGGGCGCGGCGCTGCCGAAGCGGATCGTCTCCATCAGTTGCCGAAGGTTGGCGAGCGCTTCCGCCGCACCCGCCTTGTCGCCCGCCGCCAGCCGGTCGCGCAGGTCCGCGAACATCTGGTCGAGGAAGCCGAGGTCCACCGACGCGCCCGTGCCGCCGCCGGAAGACGGCGGCTGCGCGCCGCCCTCGGCGAGGGCTGCGGCGATCTGGCGGCTGAGATACTCGTTCATCGCGGCTTCCAGCCGGTCCGCCATCGCGGCGAGCGAGCGGTCGTCGCCCGCGCCGAGGCCGCGCGCGAGGTCCTCCATCGCGCGGCGCATCGCATCCATCGCCTGCGTCGCGCCGCCGTCCTCGAGATCGGTGGCGATGTCCCAGAGCAGCGCGGCGATGCTTTCCCTCGCGTCCTTGCGCGTGTCGTGCACCAGACGCCACGTCGCGGCGCGCAGCCCGGCGAACACGCCGAGATCGTCCTGATAGGCCGGGCGGTCGCCGGCCAGCGCCGAGAGGCGGCGGGCCACCCCGCTCCGCCTCGCACCCGCGAGCAGGTCGGCGCGCACCGCGACGATCTCGCGCGCCAGCGGATTGGCGAAGCGGCGCTGCGGCAGCGTGATGCGGATGGGCGGCGACACGCCCTGCTGCCCGGCGCCGTCGGTCGCGACGAGCATCAGCTCGACGCTCGATCCCGCGAACGGGTGCGGCGTCAGATCGGCAAAGACGCTGCCCCGGCCGGGCGGCGCGCGCGTTTCGAGGTCGACGTCGCGCACCTCCTCGCCGCGCCGGAGACGCAGCGACAGCGCGGACACGCCGTGGTCGTCGCGTAGGCGGAAACCGAGGCGAAGCGCGCCCGTGGGCGTGACGGCGGGGTCGCCGTCGAAATGGATCGCGGGCCTGAGATCGGCGGCGAGCGAGAAATCGAGCGCAGCGATGCGGCGCGCGCCCTGCTGCACGCTGTATTCGCCCGCGCGCGCCAGCGGGAAGGACACGCGGCCGTCCTCCGCCGCCGCGTCGACGCCGGGCCCGGCAACGTGCCACTCCCCTTCGAGACCTTCGACGCGGATCGTCACGCGGCTCGCGGCAAGACCGTCGAGCGTCGCGTCCGCACCGCCCGCGAGATCGAGCCGGCGCGGCGGGGCGCCCACGTAGGCGGGCGGCTCCAGCGTCACCGCGACGCGCACGCCTTCCAGCGTCGTCGGCCACGGCGAGAAGGCCGCCGCGAGCCGCGATGGCGCCTCCGCCTTCGCGAGCATCAGGCCGAGGAACAGCGCCGTGCCGAGAAGCGGCCAGAGACCGTAGCGGGTTTCAAGCGAGGGCCGCCATTCGAGACGGCCGAGGCGCGGGCGCAGCTTCCGCGCATCGGCGAGCGCGCGGCTCCAGAGCGCGGTCGCGAAGGCGTCCGGGTCGCTTGCAGGCGCATCGGCGACGAGCGCAAGCGCGCCGCGGCTGAGCCCGCCGCCCCGCTCCAGCCGGGCCCGGCGCGCGGCGGACGTGGGAATGCCGATGCGCCATGCCGCGCGGACGGCAAGGGCGACGCTGCCGACGACCAGCAGCGCGAGCAGCGCGACGCGCAGCGTGCCCGGCACGGCCTGCGTCAGCCCGAGCAGCGCCGCCGCGATCCAGAGCAGCCAGAGCGTGAGCGCAAGGCCGAGCTCGCGCGGCAGCGCGCGCTCAACGGCAAGGACGATACCCGCA
>JACFNY010000192.1 GCA_019454625.1 Sphingomonadaceae bacterium | reverse complement strand
GGTCCTGCGCGGCAAGCTGGAAGCCCGCGCCCAGCGTGTCGAGGTTGGAGAGCACTTGCAGCCGCTTCATCGCCGTTTCCGTGACCACGTGGTTCGCGGGCGTCGTCAGATACGCATAGGCGCGCGCCTTGGAGCGCCCGACGCGGCCCCGGATCTGGTAGAGCTGCGCCAGCCCGAACATGTCGGCGCGGTGCACGACGAGCGTGTTGGCGCTCGGGATGTCGAGCCCGGATTCGATGATCGTCGTCGAGACGAGCACGTCGTAGCGCTTGTCGTAGAAGGCGGACATGCGCTCCTCGACCTCGGTCGAGCCCATCTGCCCGTGCGCGACGATGTGTTTCACTTCCGGCACGTGCGTGCGCAGGAACGCCTCGATCTCGGGAATGTCGGCGATGCGCGGCGTCACGAAGAAGCTCTGGCCGCCGCGATAATGCTCGCGCAGCAGCGCCTCGCGCACCACCACCTCGTCCCACGGCATCACGTAGGTCCGCACGGCGAGCCGGTCGACCGGCGGCGTCGCGATGATCGACATGTCGCGCAGGCCCGACATCGCCATCTGGAGCGTGCGCGGGATCGGCGTCGCGGTCAGCGTCAGCACGTGCACGTCGGTCTTCAGTTGCTTCAGCCGTTCCTTGTGGACGACGCCGAAGCGCTGCTCTTCATCCACGATGACAAGGCCGAGCCGCTTGAAGTTGATGTTTTTCGATAAAAGCGCGTGCGTGCCGACAACGATGTCGACGCTGCCGTCCGCCAGCCCCGCGCGCGTCTGCGTCGCTTCGTTCGCGGAGACGAGCCGCGAGAGGTGCCCGATCTTCACCGGCAGGCCTTCGAAGCGCTCGCGGAAGTTCTGCGCGTGCTGGCGCGCGAGCAGCGTCGTCGGGCAGATCACCGCCACCTGCTGCCCCGCCATCGCCCCCACGAACGCCGCGCGCAGCGCCACCTCGGTCTTGCCGAAGCCGACGTCGCCGACGATCAGCCGGTCCATCGGCTTTCCGGCGGCGAGGTCCGCGACCACGTCGTCCACCGCGCGAAGCTGGTCGTCGGTCTCCGCATAGGGGAAGCGGTCGACGAACGCCCCGAAAGTTGACGCCTCCGCCTCGAACACCTTGCCCGGACGAGTCGCCCTCTCCGCGGCTACTTTGAGAAGTTCGTTCGCGATCTCGCGAATCCGCTCCTTCATTCTGGCTTTTCGGGCTTGCCAGCTCGCGCCCCCGAGCTTGTCGAGCGTGACGCCCTCCGAGTCCGAGCCGTAGCGGGAGAGGACGTCCATGTTCTCCACCGGCACGTACAGCTTGTCCCCGCCCGCGTAGGACAGGTGCACGCAGTCGTGCGGGCTCTTGCCGACCTGTATGGTGGTCAGCCCCTCGTAGCGCCCGATGCCGTGGTCCGCGTGCACCACGAGGTCGCCCGGCGTCATCATGGAAAGCTGGTCCATGAAGGCGTCGGCCTTGCGCGCCCGCTTCACGCGCCGCACCATCCGGTCGCCGAACATGTCCTGCTCGGAAACGAGCGCGACGTCGCCCGTGGTGAAGCCGTGGTCGATCGGCAGCACCGCCATCGCCGCGCCGCCGGATTTGGCCGCGCCCAGCGCCTCCTGCCAGTTCTCCACGATATGCAGCGGCCCGAAGCCGTGGTCGGCGAGCAGCGCGTGCAGCCGGTCGCGCGAGCCCTCGGTGTAGCTCGCGAGCACGACGCGCCTGCCGTCCCGATGCAGCGCAGCGACATGCGTGCCCACCGCCTCGTAGACGTTCGCCTGCGCCGCGCGCTCGGGCGCGAAATCCCGCGCCGCCGTCACGCCGAGGTCGAGCACGCCATCCTCGTCCGGCCGTGCGAAGTGCGTCGCGAGATGCACGCGCCGCGCCTCCAGCACCCCGTCCCACTCGGCCTTGGTCAGGTAGAGCGCATCGGGCGGCAGCGGCCGGTAGCTGCCCGGCTCGCGCGTCATCGCCGAGACGCGGTTGCCGTGATAGTCGTCGATCGCCGCGAAGCGCTGCTCGGCGGCAAGGCTGGTGCCCTCGTCGCGCACGATGATGTCGTCATCGCCCAGATAGTCGAACGCGGTGCCGAGCCCGTCCTCGAACAGCGGCAGCCAGTTCTCCATGCCCGCCAGCCGCCGCCCGTCGCTCACCGCCTGATAGAGCGGGTCGCCGGTCGCGGCGGCGCCGAAGCGGTCCACGTAGCCGCGCCGGAACCGCTGGATGCTCTCCTTGCCCAGCAGCGCCTCCGAGACCGGCAGCAGGTCGAAGCCTGCGCTGGTGCCGCTCGTCATCTGGCTCGCCGGGTCGAACAGCCGCAGCGTCTCGATCTCGTCGCCGAAGAAGTCGAGCCGCAGCGCCTGCTCGGTGCCCGCCGGGAACAGGTCGAGGATGCCGCCGCGCACCGCGAACTCGCCCGCGTCCATCACCGTGTCGGTGCGCACATATCCGTTGGCGACGAGCATCTCGGCGAGCGCATCGCGGTCGATCCGCTCGCCCGGCGCGATGCGCGCGCTGAGTCGTGCCAGCCGCTCCGGCTGCAAGGTCCGCTGGATAAGCGCGTTGACTGTGGTCGCCACGAACTGCGGCGTCTTCACGGGCCTGAGCAACCCGGCAAGCCCCGCCACCCGGTCCGCCGCCACGCGCAGCGAAGGTGAAGCGCGGTCGTAAGGGAGCGAGTCCCACGCCGGGACGTACAGCGTCTCCACTTCGGGCGCGAAGAAGTGTGCGGCATCGAGAAGCTGGTGCGCGGCAAGGTCGTCGGGTGCGACGAACACCGCGCGCGCGCCTTTGGCGAACGCAGCGCGTGCGAGGTCCGCGAGCAGCCATGGCTGGAACCCGGCGGGCGCGCTCGCCAGCGTCAGCGGCGCGCCCGCCTTGGCAATAGTCTCGATGTAATTCTTCACTCGGGCGCCACCATGAAATCGAGCCGCCTCAAGGCGTCGAGCAGCGGACCGTGCCAGCGCTGCGGCGCCTCGGCGGAGCCGATCGCCCACGCCATGATTTCCACGTCGTCCTCTTCGAGGAAGGCTTCCATCCACGCGATCTCGGCCTCGCCCCAGCCTGCGAGATGGCGATCCGTGAAGCTGCCGATCATGATGTCGGCTTCCTTGGTGCCGCGGTGCCAGGCGCGGAAGTGGAGCCGCCGCCGGCGCGCGTCGAGGGGGTCGGTCATAGGTGCTTTCGCCAATAGCCGTTGGACGGAAAGCGCATTTGCGCCTCCCGCTGCATGGGGTTAGTCAGTTCGCGAGATAACATGCGACCCGATATCCTCAACCCCCTGTTCGCGGAAATCGCGGCGCTGAAGGGCGTCGGCCCGGCGCTCGAGCGCCAGCTCGAGCGGCTTGAGATCGCGCGCGTCATCGACCTGCTGTTCCACCTGCCGACCGGCGAGATCGAGCGGCTGCGCGTCGATGCCGTGCACGGCGGCCTCGAAGGCAAGGTCGTCACGCTTGCGGTCGATGTGATAGGCCATGAGACGCGCGGCCCGAAGTCGCCGCTGCGCGTCCGCGTGCGCGACGCGGACGGAAACCCGCTCGACATCGTGTTCTTCACCGATCGCGGCGGCTATGCGCGTCAGCTTCTGCCCGTCGGCGAGCGCCGCGTCGTCAGCGGCCGTCTCGACCGCTATGGGCAGAATCTCCAGATCGTCCATCCCGACCATGTCGTGGTGCCGGAAAAGGCCGGGGACATACCCGAGCGCGAAGCCGTCTACGGCCTCACCGAGGGTCTCACCAACCGCCGCCTCCGCACCCTCGTCGAGCACGCGCTTGAGCGTGTCCCGGAGCTTCCGGAATGGGCAGGCGCCTCGCTCCTCAGGCAGTGCGGCTGGCCGCGCTGGCACGAGGCGCTTGCAGCCGTGCACGCGAACGACCGTGCCGTTCGTGACCGGCTCGCCTACGACGAGCTTCTCGCCAACCAGCTCGCGCTGCTGCTGATGCGGCAGGCTTCGCGCCGCCGCGGCGCACTGCCGCTGCGCGGCGACGGCCGTCTCATCGACGCCATGCTCCGCGCGCTGCCCTACCGCCCGACCGGCGCCCAGCAGCGTGCGATTGCCGAGATCACCGGCGATCTCGCCCAGTCCGCGCCGATGCTGCGGCTGCTCCAGGGCGACGTCGGCTCGGGCAAGACGCTGGTCGCGCTCGCCGCGATGCTCGGCGCGGTCGAGGCGGGCGCGCAGGCGGCGATGCTCGCGCCCACCGAGATCCTCGCCCGTCAGCACATGGCGAATATCGCGGCGCTGCTGGACGGCATCGGCGTCCGCGCCGAAATCCTCACCGGCCGCGAGAAGGGCGCGCAGCGCAAGGCTATCCTCGCCGATCTCGCGGCAGGCGATATCCACATCCTCGTCGGCACGCACGCGATCTTTCAGGAGGCGGTGGACTACCGGAACCTCGGCCTCGTCGTCGTCGACGAGCAGCACCGCTTCGGCGTCGCGCAGCGGCTGATGCTCGCCGACAAGGCAGAGAAGACCGCGCACATGCTGGTGATGACGGCGACGCCGATCCCGCGCACGCTGACGCTCACCCAGTACGGCGAGATGGACATCTCGAAGCTCGACGAGATGCCCCCCGGCCGCACGCCCGTCGAGACGCGCGTCATCAGTCAGGAACGGCTCGCAGAGGTGATCGAAGGCGTCGGGCGTCTGCTCACGGGCGGCGGCCGCGCCTACTGGGTCTGTCCCTTGGTGGAGGAAAGCGAGGGCGCAAGCGATCTCGCCGCCGCCGATGCCCGCCACGCCATGCTGAAGGATCGCTTCGGGTCCATCGTGGGTCTCGTCCACGGCCGCATGAAG
>JACFNY010000191.1 GCA_019454625.1 Sphingomonadaceae bacterium | reverse complement strand
GAGGCCGAGCACGGTGCGCGCGAAGGCGGCGCCCATCACGGCGAACTGCACGAGGTTCTCGGAATCGCACTCCGTGTTGGCGCCGAGGTCGAGCATCACGGAATCGGTTTTCGCGGTCGGCAGCAGCGCGGCGAGCGCGGGCCGGTCGATGCCCGGCATGGTCTTGAGGCCGAGCTTGGCGATCGCCATCAGCGCGCCGGTGTTGCCCGCAGAAACGGCGGCCTGCGCCTCCCCGGCCTTCACGGCGTCGACGGCGAGACCCATCGAGGAGTGGCGCGCACGGCGCAGCACCTGGCTCGGCTTGTCGGTGCCGAGGATCTCGCCGTCCGTATGCACGACGACGGCGTCCCGGGCGACGAGCGGCGCCTTCGCCAGCTCGGCGCGGATGGCGTCCTCGCGGCCGTAGAGCCGGAAGCGGATATCGGGATGGCGCGTCCGCGCGATCTCGGCGGCGGCGATGGTCACTGCCGGACCGCCGTCGCCCCCCATGACGTCAAGTGCGATGACAGGCGCGGCCGTCATGCGCGGATGCCCCGCAGTGTGTCGTCCACCGGTTTACGCGCCGGCTTCGACAACCTCTCGGCCGTTGTAGAAGCCGCAGGCTCCGCAAACGTTGTGCGGCAGCTTGAGCTCGCCGCAGTTGGAGCATTCCTGGAACGTCGCGGCGCTGAGCGCATGATGGCTACGACGCATATTCCGCCGCGACGGCGTGGTTTTTCTCTTGGGGACAGCCATGCGGCACCTGTTACCTTCAACGTGGATTTTCGTGCACCGGCCGACATTTCAGGACAATGCGAATTGCCCCGGAAACCCGCCGGATTCGGTTGAGCGCGCGAACATAGCGATTCATCGCGGCGATGCAAGTGGGCTTTGTGTTGCACGGTTCGACTATATCAGGCGCGTGCCAGAACCGCATCCGCGACGAACGGATTCGATCGTCGCTCGTGTCCGAATGTGGACATCGGCCCGTGCCCCGGCACGAACGCCGTGTCGTCGCCGAGCGGCCAGAGCTGCGTGCGGATGGAGTCGATGAGCGCCTGGTGGTTGCCCTTCGGGAAGTCGGTGCGGCCGATAGAGCCCTGGAACAACACGTCGCCGACGATGGCGAGGCGGCTCTCCGGGTGATGGAAGATCACGTGGCCGGGCGTGTGGCCGGGGCAGTGATAGACGTCGAGCGTGAGGTCGCCCACCGTCACCTTGTCGCCGCCCTGGAGCCAGCGGTCGGGCGTGAACGGGGCCGCACCGGCGATGCCGTACTGCTGGCCGACACTTCCCGCCATGTCGATCCAGAACTTGTCTTCGGGATGCGGCCCCTCGATGGGTACGCCGAGTTCGGCGGCAAGCACGCCGGTGAGCCCGCAGTGGTCGATGTGGCCGTGCGTCACCAGTAGCTTCTCGATGGTGACGCCGTACTGCGCCGCCGCCGCCTTCAGCTTGTCGAGGTCACCGCCCGGGTCGACGAACGCGCCCCGCATCGTGCGCGTGCACCACAGCAACGTGCAATTCTGCTCCAGTGGCGTCACCGGAACGATCGCGGCTGCCAGCGGGCGGGGATCGGAGGTCATGCCCACAGCATTGGGGCGCGCAAGGGCGGAATGTCAACGGCTTGCAAGGGTATCGGGTGCAGTCCCCAGCAGGTAGCGTTGCCAGAACAGCACAGTGGCGAGGAACTGGTAGTCGGCATTGGGTTTCTTCTCGAAGCCGTGCCCCTCGTCCGCCGCAGCCACGTGCCACGCCGTGCCGCCGCGCGCGCGGAGTGCGGCGACGATCTGGTCGGCTTCCGAGGGCGGCACGCGCGGGTCGTTGGCGCCGCTGACGACGAGCAGCGGCGCGCGGATGCGGTGCGCGCGCGTCAGCGGCGAGATCGCCTTCAGCTTGCGCCGCTCGGCAGGATCGCGCTCGTCGCCGTATTCGAGACGGCGGAGGTCGCGGCGGTATTCGCCGGTGCCTTCGAGGAAGGTCACGAAGTCGGAGATGCCGACGATGCTGACGCCCGCGCGGAAGTCCTTCGGGTAGCGGATCAGCGAGGCGAGCGTCATGTAGCCGCCGTAGGACGCGCCGCTCACCGCCATGCGCGCCGGGTCGATGCCGGGATCGCGGCGCAGGCGTTTCAGGAACGCGCCGACGTCGCGCACCGCGTCCTCGCGGCGGAACGGCCCGTCGTCGAGCGCGACGAAGCGCTTGCCGTAGCCCGTCGAGCCGCGCACGATCGGGAATAACAGCGCGATGCCGAGTTCGTTCACCATGAGGTTGCTGCGCCCGAGGAAACCGGGCCGCGACTGCCCTTCCGGCCCGCCGTGGAAGATCATCGCCAGCGGGCGCGGCCCCGGAAAGCGCGCCGGGTCGGGCCGGTAGAGCAGCCCGGAAACGGCGAGCCCGTCGAAGCTCTCCACCGTGACGATCTCGGGCTCGACGCCCGGCGGCAAGCCCACGCCGCTGTCCGTCCAGCGCGTGAGGTCGAGCCGGTCGGGATCGAACGACCACACGTCGCCGGGCGAGGACGCCGTGGACAGCGAGACCCCGACCTCGCCCCACGGCGCGACCGACAGCCCGCTGATGACGCCACCGGGCAGCGCAGGCGCCGGGCGCGGCCGTCCGGTCGCGAGGTCGAGGAGGCGCAGGCGCGACAGGCCGTTCTCGTTCACCACGTAGACGAGGAAGCGCCCCTCGGGATCGACGCGGAAGTCCTCCACGGACCAGCCGGTTTCGGGATTGAGCCTGCGCGGCAGGCCCGTCACGCGGTCGATCTCGGCGAGATAGCGGTGCTCCGAGCCGAAATCGGTGACGGCGAGGATGCGCCCGCCGGGGCCGTAGCGCGCCGATCCGAACGCGAACGGCTCGGCGGTCGGCGGCACCAGCGCCCGAAGCACGCGCGTTTCGAGGTCGATCTCGAACAGGCGGCTGATCGCGACCGAGATGTAGTTGTAGAGGAGCGCGCGCTTCCCGTCCGCGGAGAAGTCCGCGAAGCTCCAGCCGCCGCCCCTCCCCTCCATCACTAGCCGGTCGGTCGCGGGGTCGCGCGGGTCCATGATATGGAGGTCGGTGTCGAGCCCGGTGCGCCGCGTCGTCGAATAGCCGATGCGCTTGCCGTCCGCCGTCCAGCGGATACCGAGGTTGCGCCCGTCCTCGCCGGTCAGGCTCACCATGCGGCCCTCGTCGACGCGGAATATCTGGTATTGCTCGTCGCCCTGCCGGTCCGCAAGCGCCAGCGTCACGTCGCCGGAGACCGGCGCGAACTCCCCGGCCAGCACCGGCTCCTCGCCGAAGGTGAGCTGTCGCGGCGCCGCGCCCGGCATGGCGACCTCATAGAGCTGCCGGCTGTCGTCGAGGCGCGCGCCGATCAGCACCGAGCGGCGCACCGGATGCCAGCCGAGCAGCCGCGCCGAGCGGTATTCGAGATACGGCTTCGCCTGCTCCATCAGCGTGGTGGGCACGGCCGGAACGCCGCTCACCGTCAGCGCGGGCGGCGCCTCCACCGCCGCTGCGTAGGCACCGTGCGGGAGAAGGCTTGCGGCAAGCGCGGCAAGACCTGCTAAGAACCACCCCCGGACCATGACGCTCTGTTCTTTCACTGCCCCCACTCTACCGATGCCGCCGGGTGCCCGGCAACGGGTGTCGTCATGCTGACCGCGCCGTTCGTGGCGCTCGACGACGCGCGCGGCGGCGGCACGCGCCCGCTCGCGCTCTACAGCGGCGCGCGCGAGATCGTCACCGCCTCGCGCCGGGATGAAGTCCGCCCCGCGCTCGCGGCGCTACGGCAGCATGTCAGCGAAGGCCGCCACGTCGCGGGCTTCCTCACCTACGAGGCCGGGCACGCGCTGGAGCCGCGCCTCTCTGCCATCCCGGAACGCGGCACCGGAACCCCGCTCCTCTGGTTCGGCGTTTTCGACGCGCCGCAATTCGTGCCGCCGGAAGCGTTGCTGGGCGCGGTCGCCGGACGTGAAGTCCGCGTGTCCGTGCCCGAACCCGCCCTCGACGAGACACGCTACACGGCCGCGCTCGCGGAAGTGAAGGCGCTCATCGAGGCGGGCGACATCTATCAGGCCAACCTCACCTTCCCCACCCGCCTCACCGTCGAAGGTCATCCGCTGGCGCTCTACGCCCGGCTCCGGCGCGCGCAGCGCATGGGCCACGGCGCGGTCGTGTTCACGGGGCGCGAATGGATATTGTCCTTCTCGCCCGAGCTGTTCTTCACGCTGTCGGGCGGCGTGCTGCAAACGCGCCCGATGAAGGGCACCGCCCCGCGCCGCCCGCTCGCCGCGGACGACACCGCCACCGCTGCCGCGCTCGCCGCCGATCCCAAGAACCGCGCCGAGAACCTGATGATCACCGATCTCATCCGCAACGACCTCGCGCGCGTCGCCGAGGCGGGATCGGTCGCCGTGCGCGATGCGTTCGCGGTGGAGCGCTATCCCACCGTCCACCAGATGACGACGACCGTGGAGGCCCGGCTTCGCCGCGGCCTCGACGCCTTCGACGTTCTGGACGCGCTCTTCCCCTGCGGCTCCGTCACCGGCGCGCCGAAAATCCGCGCGATGGAGGTGATCGACACCGTCGAGGCCCGCCCGCGCGGCGTCTACACCGGCTCGATCGGCGTCATCGGCCCGGATGCCGCGCACCTCAACGTCGCGATCCGCACTATCGAGATGCGGAACCAAAGCGCGACAATGGGCATTGGATCAGGCATTGTCGCCGACAGCGATACCGCGTCGGAATGGCGTGAGTGCGGAGAGAAGATGGCGTTTGTCAGCGCGTCGGGACGGCCGTTCCACCTCATCGAGAC
>JACFNY010000190.1 GCA_019454625.1 Sphingomonadaceae bacterium | reverse complement strand
CCCGCGCCGCCGCGCCCGCGCAGGCCCGAGGCGAGCACTTCGGCGATCGTGCCGTCCGGCCCGAGCGCGCGGGCGCGCTCGAGGCCCTTCCAGCCGCCGGTCGCGGCATAATCTTCAAGGCTGAGCGGGCGCGTCCTGCCGAAGCGCGCGAAGGTGAGGCGCTGCTGGCCCCTGATGAACGGGTGGTCCGCGATGCTGCCGATGCGGAGGTCGTCGGCGTTCCCTGCGAGGATGTCGCCCGCGCGGTTCGGCGTCGCCGGGCCGTAGCCGATGCCGTCCACCTCGACGAGCGGCTCCAGCCAGTGCATCCCCCAGCTCGACACGCGCTCGGGCGTATGTCCGGCTCTTTCGAAAGCCTCGGCAACCGCGTCCGCGCCGCACGCGAGCGCCGCTGCATCGTCGGAAATGCGAATCCGCATGGCCTAGAGCGCCTCGATCAGGGCGCCGAGGCGGGCGGCGTCGAGGCGGGCATGGACGTCGCCGTTCGTCATCGCGGCCGGGCCGACCGAGCAGAGGCCGAGGCAATAAACGGTCTCGATATGGACGCGCCCGCCCGCCGCCTTTTCCGCGCCCGCCACCAGCGCCTCGACGCCGCGCGCCTGGCAGGCCTCGGCGCGGCAGAGCTTCAGCACCGGGCGCGGGTCCGCCTTCGCCTTGTAATCGTGATAAAAGCTGACGACGCCGTGCACCTCGGCGCGGCTGAGGTTGAGCGCGGCGGCGATGCTGCGCACCGCGTCTTCGTCGACGCAGCCGAAGGCCGCCTGCACGTCGTTCAGGATGGGCAGCAGCGCACCCTCGCGGTGGCTGTGCGCCGCGATGATGTCGGCAATCCGGTTTTCCCTCATACCGTGCGGTATAGCGCCGCCGGGCCCCGTGAACAATTTCAATTCGGCTCCCGGACGCCCGGTTTCGATTGACCTGCGTCAATGACCCGCATTGCGCGCGAGGGGAAAGTGCCGGCATGTGGAGGTATTACCCCGAACTGCTGAGCAGCGCCGTGCCGCGCTACACGAGCTATCCGACCGCGGCGGAATTCCGCCCGGTGGAGGCCGCGTTCCACGCACAGGGCCTCGCCGCGGTGGAGGCGGAGACGTCGCTCTCGCTCTACCTCCACATTCCCTATTGCGACGCGATCTGCTGGTACTGCGGCTGCAACACGGGCGCGGCGGGGCACCGCCGGCGGCTCGGCGCCTACATGCAGGCGCTGGATCGCGAGATCGGCACGGCGGCGCGGATGCTTCAAGGGCGCGGCCGCGTGCGCCGCGTCGCCTTCGGCGGCGGCAGCCCCAACGCCGTGCCGCCGATCGCGTTCGTGCGGCTGCTCGAACGGCTGACGCTCGCCTTCCGCGTGCTTGACGCGGAGATGGCGATCGAGCTCGATCCGCGCAGCTACACGCCCGAATGGGAGCGCATCGCCGCGATGGCGCCGCTGCGCCGCGTCAGCCTCGGCGTGCAGACGTTCGCGCCGCACGTGCAGGCGGCGATCGGCCGCGTGCAGCCGCTGGACGATATAAGGCGCACCGTGGAGTCGCTGCGCCGCGCCGGCGTCCGCTCGCTGAACTTCGACCTGATGTACGGGCTCCCCGAGCAGACCGACGCCGATCTCGCCGGGACGCTGGAGGAGGCGATCCGGCTCAGGCCCGATCGCATCGCGCTGTTCGGCTACGCGCACCTGCCCTCGCGCATCCCGCGCCAGCGGCGCATCGACGGCACGCGCCTGCCCGGCGCCGAGGCGCGCTTCCGCATGGCGGAGCGCGGCCACGAGATGCTCGCCGCCGCCGGGTACGAGGCGATCGGCTTCGATCATTTCGCGCTGCCGGAAGACAGCATCGCCCGCGCCGCCGCGAACGGACGGCTGCGGCGGAACTTCCAGGGGTTCACCGACGACGACAGCGCGGTCCTCATCGGCCTCGGCGCCACCGCGATCAGCAGCTTTCCCGACCGCTTCGTGCAGAACGAGAAGAACGTCGGCCGCTACCGCGGGCTCGCCGGCGACGGGAAGCTCACCGGCGCGCTCGGCGTCTGCCGCACCGCGGACGACAGGCGGCGGGGCGCCGTCATCGAGGCGATCCTGTGCGGCGGCTGGGCCCCGTTCGAGGGCGAGCCGCCCGATGCCGACACGCGGCAGCGCCTGCAACCCTTCGTCGAGCGGGGGCTTTGCACCGTGGGCGACAGGGCGATTTCGCTGGCGGAGGGCGCGCTGCCCTATGCGCGTGCGATCGCCGCCTGCTTCGATGCCCACCGCCATCCGGACGCGCAGCGCTTCAGTAGTGCAATATAACCACATCGGTTCAGATAATTGCGGCTGTTTGCGCCAGATCAAAGTGGCGTCGCGAAGCGGGCGTATGCGCGGGGGGTCAACCTATGCAAGGGGATTCCTCATGACCCGTACCAAGGCCGCGCTTCTGCTGGGCATTGCCGCAGCGGCCACGATTTCGCCGAATCTGGCCCATGCGGAGGCCGGCGACTTCCTCGTCCGCCTGCGCGGCATCGTCGTTGCGCCGAACGAGAAGAGCGGCAGCGTCCTGCCTGCCTTCCCGGGCGAGAAGGTCAGCCTCGACAATGCCATTACGCCCGAGGTCGATTTCACCTATATGGCGACGGATAACATCGGCTTCGAGCTGATCGCCGCCACCACCAAGCACACGGCGAGCGGCAGGACCGGCACGACCGGGACCATCGGCAAGCTCGCCTCGACGTGGGTGCTGCCGCCGACGCTGACGGTGCAGTACCACCTGATGCCGGAGGCCAAGGTGCGCCCGTATGTCGGCGCGGGCCTCAACTACACGATGTTCTACAACGACAAGGCGTCGAGCGCGCTCGAGGGCGCCGTCGGCGAGACGCGCGTGCGGCTGAAGGACAGCTTCGGCTGGGCCGCGCAGGCGGGCATCGACATCGACCTCAACGAGAAGATGTTCCTGAATTTCGACATCAAGTACATCGACATTGATACGACCGCGCGGCTCGATACCACTGCGGCCGGGACCCAGCGCGTGAAGATCAATATTGATCCGATCGTCGTCGGCGCGGGCGTCGGCTTCCGCTTCTGAAGCTTTCCGAAACCGGCAGGCAAGGCCCCTTCCCGGAAACGTCCGGGGAGGGGTTTTGCCGTTCCGGGAGGTTGTGCATCCCTCGACTACGCTCGGGATGACAGATGCAGAGTGGAAAGGTTTTCATCCCGAGCGAAGTCGCGGGACGTGGGACTGCTCCGACTACCGCCGTTCGAACAGCCTCCGCTGGCAGGCGGCGTGGCAGGCCTTGCGGTCGCAGTGCGGCGTATCCTGCGGCGCCGACGGATCGCCCTCGACGACGATGATCTTGCGCGCGCCGTTGCTGCCGCAGATCTCCATCATCCGCTGCGAGCCGAGCGCCGCATCGGGCACGCCCATCGTGAAGGCGGCGAGCAGCATGGGGATGAGGCCGCGCGTCATTTCCGCGTCTCTTCCCTGTCGTCCCCGTCGCCCCCGCCACCCCTGCCGTCCTCGTCGTCGTCGAGCAGCACGCGCATGGCGGCGCCGTCGAGGTCCTCGTACTGGCCGGAGCGCACCGACCAGAAGAACGCCGCCAGTCCCGCGAGGCCGAGCCCGAGCGCGACGGGGATGAGGATGACGAGGCCGTTCACTCCGCCGCGTTCCTGAGGCGAAGCGCGTTGGCGATGACGATCACCGACGAGCCCGACATGGCGAGCGCGGCGATCAGCGGCGTCACGTACCCCATCACCGCCAGGGGCACGGCGATGACGTTGTAGCCGATGGCGAGCGCGAAGTTCTGCCGGACCACCGCCATCGTCCGCCGCGCGGCGCGGACGGCGGCGGCGACGGGGGAGAGGCTGTCGCCGAGGAACACGGCGTCGGCGGCGTTCTGGCCGACGTCGCTCGCCGAGCCGGGCGCCATCGAGACGTGCCCGGCGGCGAGCGCGGGGCCGTCGTTGAGGCCATCGCCGACCATCAGCACGCGTTCGCCGTCTTCGGCCATCGCGCGGACGAGGCCGAGCTTGCCCGCTGGCGTCAGCGCCGCGACCGCCTCGATGCCGAGCGCGGCGGCGGTTTCCGCGACGGCCTCGGTGCGGTCGCCCGAAAGGATCGTGGAGCCGATGCCGAGTGCGTCGAGCTGCTGGAGCGTCGCGCGCGCGTCGGGCCTGAGCGCGTCCTCGAAGCGCAGCAGCACATCGGTGTCGCCCGCGACGAAGCGGCTCGCCATGCCGGTGTCGCGCGACGCCTCGGGCCGGACGAGGCGGACTTCGTGCCCGCGGTAGCGCGCGCGGACGCCCTCGCCCGGCGTTTCGGTCACGTCGGCGAGCTGGGCGGGCGTGATACCTGCGGCGTCGAAGTGGCGGCGGATCGCCTCGGCGAGCGGATGGCGGCTCGCGGACGCGAGCGCCAGCAGCACGGACGCATCGGCGGCGCGCACAACGTCGGGATTGACGAGCGTCGGGCGGCCGAGCGTCAGCGTGCCGGTCTTGTCGAAGGCGGCGGAGCTGACCTCCGCCAGGCGCTCGAGCGCGCTGCCGTCCTTCACCAGCACGCCGCGCCGCATCAGCGCGCCCGCGGCGACGATCTGCGCGGCGGGCACGGCGAGGCCGAGCGCGCAGGGGCAGGTGATGATGAGCACGGCGACCGCGATGATCAGCGAATGGTGCCAGCCCGCGCCCGCGAGCATCCAGCCCGCGAACGACAGCGCGGCGAGCGTGTGCACGGCGGGCGCGTACCAGCGCGCGGCGCGGTCCGCGACGCGGACGTAGCGCGATCGGGACTGGCCTGCGGTCTCCATCAGCCGGGCGATGTCGGCGATGGCG
>JACFNY010000189.1 GCA_019454625.1 Sphingomonadaceae bacterium | reverse complement strand
CAGCGTCGCCATGAACCGGTAGGCGGCGTCGAACGGGATCTTGGCGACCGGTTTCCACGCGCCGCGAACACCGGCAGGATCGAGACCGGCCTTCAGCGCAAGGCTGACGAGCGCGGCTTCCATCGGGTCGCCGTCCGCCGACCAGTCGGGGCGGAGATTGGCGTCGTTGCAAAGCAGGCCGCACAGCACGATCGGATCGCGCGCCGCCGTCTCCGCGGCATCCCCCTCGCCCTCCAGCGTGAACGCGCCGTCCGGCGCATAGCCGGTTCCCGAAACCGTGAACACATGGTCCGCCGTCGCGACGTGGCGCACGGTCATCTCGTTGCGCGTCAGCGTCCCGGTCTTGTCCGTGCAGATCACGGAGGTCGCGCCCAGCGTCTCGACGGCGGGAAGCTTGCGGATGACGGCGTTCCGCGCCGCCATGCGGCGCACGCCGATCGCGAGCGTGATGGTGATGACGGCGGGCAGACCCTCCGGCACCACGCCGACCGCAACGGCGACGACGGCGATGAGCGCGTCCGTCCATTCGAAGCCGCGGACGAAGACCGCGAACAGGAACAGCAGTACGGCGCCCGTGAACACCACCGCCGTGCAGCGCCGCGCGAACCCGTCGATCTGGCGCAGCAGCGGCGTGGTCAGGCGCTCCACCGATTGCAGCATCCGGCTGATCCGCCCGATCTGCGTGCGGCTGCCGGTTTCCACCACCACGCCGACGCCCTGCCCGGCCGCGACCAGCGTGCCCGAAAACGCCATGCTGCGCCGGTCGCCGAGCGCGGCGGTCATGTCGACCGCGGCATGGTGTTTTTCGGCCGCGACCGATTCGCCGGTCAGCGCCGCCTCGTCCACGAGCAGGCCGTGCGTCTCCAGCAGGCGCACGTCCGCCGGAATCCGGTCGCCCGCCTCCAGATGCACGATGTCGCCCGGCACCACCTCGCCCACCGGCACTTCCTGCCGCCGGCCGTCGCGCAGCACGCGCGTGTGCGGGGCGATCATGTCCTGCATGGCGCTGAGCGCCTGCTCCGCCTTGCCCTCCTGGATGAACCCGACGACGGCGTTCACCAGCACGACGACGATGATGACCACCGCATCGACGGCATGACCGAGCACGAAAGCCGCCGTCGCGGCCGCAAGCAGGAAGTAGATCAGCGCATTGTTGAACTGCTCGAGAAAGCGGAACAGCGGATGCCTTGCCGCCGTGGCGGGCAGCGTGTTCGGGCCGTGAACGGACAGGCGCTCCCCCGCCTCCGGCGACGTGAGGCCATACTCCGAGGTTTCCAGAATATCCAGGACCTCCGGGGGATGATGGGCGTGCCAGTCACGTGCTTGCGCTGCATCCATGTTTGGAAGAACCTTCCTGTTCGCCGGACGGAGAGGCATACAGGCCCCGCGCGAAGGGGTGCCCGCTGTTCACCGCGCGATCAACCCCTTGCGGTCATTGTGCGGCCATTGTGTCGCACCGGACGGCGGCTTGGCGTTGGTGCGGGCGGTCGGACTCGAACCGACATGACAAAGTCGCGGCATTTTGAGTGCCGTGCGTCTACCAATTTCGCCACGCCCGCACATGTGTCCAGTGGTGCCAGCGCACCTTTCGGGGGGCCGGGAGCATCCGCCCGGCCCAAATGGCAAAGTCGCGGCCTCCCGTCTAGTGGCTTTGCGCGGGCGGCGTTTCCGCCTGCCCGGACGACCCCGGCCGTGTGTCCATTCGGGCTCCGCCGACGAATTCTCGCCCCGGACATCAACTTGTGCTTGCGTCCCGTTCCCCTGCTCTACGATTAAGGGTCTGAGAGCAAGGGCTTGAGGCCGCTGGCGCAAGGAGCTGACGACCCCAATGACATCAGAGCATATCCTGCTCATCATCGTGGCGCTTCCGTTCCTCGGCAGCTTCGCCGCCGCGTTCTTCCCGACGCGCGCGCGGACCCATGCGACCGTGCTCGCGGGATTGATCGCGCTCGCGGGGGCGGGAGCGATCGCCGGTCTCTACCCGGCCGTTGCCGACGGCGGCGTCGTGCTCAGCGTCATCCCGTGGCTGCCCTCGCTCGACCTCGACCTGACGTTCCGCCTGAGCGGCGTCTCGTGGCTGTTCGCGCTGCTGGTGCTGGTGATGGGCGCGCTCGTCATTCTCTACGCCCGCTACTACATGTCGTCCGAGGACCCGGTTCCGCGTTTCTTCTCGTTCCTGATGGCGTTCATGGGCTCGATGCTCGGCGTGGTCCTCTCGGGCAACCTCGTGCAGATCGCCTTCTTCTGGGAACTCACGAGCCTGTTCTCGTTCCTGCTGATCGGCTACTGGCACCACAACCAGAGCGCGCGGGACGGCGCGCGCATGTCGCTGATCGTCACCGGCGCCGGGGGCATCTGCCTGCTGCTCGGCTTCCTGCTGCTCGGGCACATCGCCGGAGGCTATACGCTCGACACGGTGCTCGCGTCGGGCGAGGCGATCCGTGCGAGCGCGCTGTATCCGGCAGCGCTTTTCCTCGTCCTGATCGGCGCGTTCACGAAAAGCGCGCAGTTCCCGTTCCACTTCTGGCTCCCGCACGCGATGGCGGCGCCGACCCCGGTGTCCGCCTATCTCCACTCGGCGACGATGGTGAAGGCGGGCGTGTTCGTGCTGATCCTGCTGTGGCCGGTGCTGTCGGGAACGGACGCGTGGTACCTGACCGTCACCTCCGTCGGCCTCGCCACCCTGCTCGTCGGCGCGTGGGTGGCGATCTTCCAGCAGGATCTCAAGGGCCTGCTCGCCTACTCGACGATCAGTCATCTCGGGCTCATCGTCCTGCTGCTCGGTCTCGGCAGTCCGCTCGCGGCGGTCGCGGCGATCTTCCACATGGTGAACCACGCAACGTTCAAGGCCTCGCTGTTCATGGCGGCGGGCATCATCGACCACGAGACCGGCACCCGCGACATCCGCAAGCTCGGCGGCCTCTATCGCTTCATGCCGATCACCGCGACGCTCGCGATGGTAGCCGCCGCCGCGATGGCGGGCGTGCCGCTGCTGAACGGTTTCCTTTCGAAGGAGATGTTCCTCGCCGAAGTGCTGGAAACGCACAGCGGCACGGTCATCGACCAGATACTGCCGTGGCTCGCCACGCTGGCGAGCGCGTTCGCGGTGCTCTACTCCGTCCGCTTCATCCATCAGGTGTTCTTCGCCGATGCGCCGGAGCCGCTGCCGCGCCAGCCGCACGAAGCGCCGCCGTGGATGCGCCTGCCGATCGAGGTGCTGGTGCTGGCCTGCCTCGTCATCGGCATCTTCCCGGCGGTCACCATCGGGCCGTTCCTCGAAACCGCGGTGCGCGACACGCTCGGCGACCGTACCCCGGCCTACAGCCTCGCGGTCTGGCACGGGTTCAGCCGGCCGCTGTTCCTCAGCCTCCTCGCGCTTGTGAGCGGACTCACCCTCTATGCCGCGTTCGGCAAGCGGCTCAACGCTGCGAAGTCCTCGCCCGTGCTGGGGCGGCTGAAGGCCCGGCGCACGTTTGAAATGGTGCTGGAACGCATCATCGCCGGCGCAGGGTGGCTGCGCGCACGGGCGGGCACCGTCCGCCTGCAACCGCAACTCCGCGTGCTGCTGATTCTCGCGCTCGGGGCTGGCATCCTGCCCTTCCTGCATTTCGGCTACTCGGTCGGCAGCGAGAACTGGATCATCGTCGATCCCGCGTTCGCCATCATGTGGGCCATCGGCGGCGCCTGCGCGATCGCCGCCGCGTGGCAGGCGAAATTCCACCGGCTTGCCGCACTCATTCTCGTCGGTGTGGCGGGGCTCGTGACGTGCATCAGCTTCGTGTGGCTGTCGGCGCCCGACCTCGCCGTCACGCAGCTCCTCGTCGAGATCGTGACGACCGTTCTCCTCCTGCTCGGTCTGCGCTGGCTGCCGAAACGGCTTCCGGACATCTGGCCGGGCAAGCGCACGCCCGTGCGCGTTCTGATGCGCCGCGGCGGCGACCTGCTGATCGCGGTTTCCGCCGGTGTCGGCGTGTCGCTCATCGCCTATGCCGTGATGAGCCGGCCGTTCGCCGACACGATCGCCAGCTACTTCATGCAGAATGCCTACGCCGAAGGCGGCGGCACCAACGTGGTGAACGTCATCCTCGTGGATTTCCGCGCGTTCGACACGCTCGGCGAGATCACCGTCCTCGGCATCGTCGCGATCACCGTGTTCTCGCTGCTGCGGCGATTCCGCCCCGCCGCCGAAAGCATCGAAACGCCGGTGCAGCAGCGCGTGCAGGCCGATTTCGACCGCGCGCACGCGGACCGGGCCGTCGGCGACACCGTCGCCGACTATCTGATGATCCCGCGCCTGGTGATGGAATGGATGTTCCCCGTGGTCATCGTGTTCGCGATCTACCTGCTGCTGCGCGGCCATGACTTGCCAGGGGGCGGATTCGCCGCCGGGATCACCATGTCGATCGGCATCACCCTCCAGTACATGGCGAACGGCACGCGCCACGTCGAGGACCGGCTGCTCGTCATGCCGCTGCGCTGGATCGGCATCGGCCTGCTGCTGGCCGTGCTCACGGGCGCTGGCGCGTGGCTGTTCGGCTATCCGTTGCTCACGTCGCACTTCCGCTATGTCGACCTGCCCCTTGTCGGCGCCGTGCCGGTTGCAAGCGCGCTGCTGTTCGACATCGGCGTCTTCGCGCTGGTGGTCGGCGCCACGGTGCTCGTGCTGATCGCGCTTGCGCACCAGTCGATCCGCACGCCGCGCGCGGTCCGCAAGCCGGAAACGCAGGCTCCGGCCGCCGGGGAGGCGCGCTGATGGAAATCGTGCTTGCGCTTGCCATCGGCGTCCTCACCGCCT
>JACFNY010000188.1:1839-4812 GCA_019454625.1 Sphingomonadaceae bacterium | reverse complement strand
AAGCGTTTCTAGGACCGGGAAATGCGGAGCCGATACACGCTTTCCGTGTCGGCTCCGCATTCGATCATGACGATGAAGCCGTTCCGGGACGCAGCCGCGCTGCGGAGACAGAACGATGATTGATCATTCCGATCAGCCGGACGACAAGGCCGATACGAGGACGATCGCGGACTATATCTATCAGGAGCTTCACCGCGACATCGTCTCGGGCGCGCTGATACCGGGCACCAAGCTGCGCATGGAGAAATTTTCCAGGCTCTACGGCGTCGGCATGAGCCCGCTTCGCGAAGCGCTCGTGAAGCTGACGGGTGACGCGCTGGTCCGCACGGAAGGGCAAAGAGGGTTCTGGGTCTCGCCCATATCCGCGAACGAATTCGAGGATACCGTGGGAATACGAGCCCTGATCGAGACGGAAGCCGTCATGCGCTCGATCAGGCTGGGCGACGGGGCATGGGAAGCGCGCGTGCGCGAGGCCCATGCCGCGCTCGCCGAGTCCGCGGAGCGCCTGACCGAAGGCGATGACGACGTCGCGCTCGCGGCCTGGGAGCGCGCCAACAGGCGGTTCCACGATGCGCTGGCGTCGGCGTGCGCCTCGCCCTGGCTGATGCGGATACGCCGGATGCTGCACAGGCACGCGGAGCGGTATCGGGCGATCGTGCTTCCCGATCGCCGCATAGACCCCGACACCCACGATGAGCACGACGCCATCGCGGAAGCCGTGCTCGACCGGAAATCCCTGCGTGCGGGCCATCTCATCAGGACCCATGTGCAGAGAACCGCGAACTGCGTGCGCGAAGCGTTGCAAACGCGCGAGCACGGCGGGGACACCGCGCCCGCGGTGCGATGTGCGAAAGCACTTAACCGCGGGTTCTGAAAGACCGTTCGGTGCAATTGAGACATATCGGAAAAATAGATATTCCTATGCGAGATATACCTGTCTTCGCGCGCTTCAGCGCTTCGATTATGAACAAATATCGAAATTCGGATGCAGCCCTGATACCGGAAACACGTCCTGTGCAACCTGAGACCGCCCACGGAGCCACAATGACCTCCCCCACAAAAGCCCTCCTCTGGGCCTTGCTGGCGACAACGATCGTGCTGCGGGGCGAAGCGGCCGATGCCGCCCAGTCCCGCCCGGCGATCGAAATCCTGTGGACGGACCACGGCATTCCGCACGTCACGGCAGCCGACTATCACGGCCTCGGCCTCGGATACGGCTATGCGGTCGCGCATGACCGGCTGTGCGCCATCGCGGATCACTACATCACGCTGCGCGGCGAGCGCTCGCGCTGGTACGGCGCCGACGGAAAGGCGATGGCCGGCTTCGTGCCGACCACCAATCTCAACGCCGACCTCTTCTTCCGGGTCCAGCTCTCCGGCGAGGTCCTGCGTCTGGCAGCAAGCCGGCTGCGGCCGGACACGCACGCGCTCGTTCGCGGCTACGCGGCCGGGATCAACAGGTATGTTTCCGAGATGCCGGCCGCGCAGCGCCGGACCCTGTGCGAGGGCAAGCCCGTTCCCACGGTGACGGAGGACGACATCCTGCGCGCCGAGCTGGCCATCGGAATCACCAAGAAGGCCTTCCACGTCGCGCTTTATGCCATGTCGTCCGCTTCGGCATGGAAATCGAAGACGGCGGACGGCAACGCCGATTCGGACGCCGCGGTCCGGACCGCGCTTGCCACCTACAACGACCTCGTGAAGGGACAGGGCAGCAACGCGTGGGCGTATGGCGGCGACGTCGTCCCGAACGGCGGCGCGATCGTCGTCGCCAACCCGCATTCGCCGTGGATGTACCGTCACTGGCATTCCTTTCATGTCACGCACCTCACCATTCCCGGCAAGATCGACGTCGCCGGCGCGGCCTTTTCGGGCCTCCCGGTTCCCATGATCGGCTTCAACGACCATGTCGCGTGGGGCCTCACCAGCGCGCACAGCTGGTACATGCTGCAGGTCATGAACGTGCAGGAGTCCGGGACGCGCCCGACCTACGTCATGGACGGGAAGCGCAAGCCGCTCGCGCTCAGGCGGGTGGGAATCGAGGCCCTGGAGCAGGACGGAACCCTCTCCACGCGGACGTTCGAGGTGCCGTTCTCCGAACTCGGCCCGGTCTACAGGCTGCCGGCGCTGCCCTCGCAGGGGCGGCCCGCGGGCTGGTATGCGGTCACGGCCCCGAGCGATGCGAATGCGCGCGCGCTCGATCAGTTCCTCGCCGCCGGCCGCGCGGGCAATGTCGGCGAGCTCGTCGAGGCGATCGAGAGCAACCGGGGCCGCGGCGTGCATGTCATCGCCGGAGACAGGCACGGCGACATCGCGCTGGTGGAGGCCGGGCCGGTCCTCGATCTCAGCGACACCCGGCTCGCAGAGTGCCGCTATCCGGACCCGTCCGCCGCCTTCTATGTGCTCGATGGATCGAAGCGCGCCTGCGCCGCGCAGCAGCGCGACGGCACGCCGTCCCTCGCGCCCTCCGCGCGCTATCCCGGCGCGGTCACGCGCAGGATCATCCAGAGCACGAACAACAGCTACAAACACAGCGTCTACGGGCGCGCGATGCCGGAATATCCGGTCCTGTTCGGCGATGAAGACCCGTTCGTTCCGACATCGACCTCCGGCAGCTTCGGCGACCGGGGCCGCGACCGGAACATGCGCATCGTCATGTCGACCCGCCGCATGGGCGAGATCAGCGCGGACAGCGTGGTGACACCGGCCGAAGCGATGGAGGTCATGTTCGACAACCGCAACTTCGCGGCGGAAGAGTGGCTCGACCAGATCCTGAGCGTATGCGCCCCGGCCGCCCTCTCTCCGGAAGCCGCAAGAGGCTGCGCCGCGCTGGCGGCGTGGGACCGGAAGAACAATTCCGAAAGCCGCGGCGCGCTGCTGTTCCATCAGCTCTGGCTCAGGATCGCCCGCATGGACGCCGTCGTGCCGCCCCGGAATCCCGACGACCTCACCGTGAAGGAACCGCTGTCGATC
>JACFNY010000188.1:0-1829 GCA_019454625.1 Sphingomonadaceae bacterium | reverse complement strand
CGGGCCGGCGTGCTTGCCGCCATCGAAGACACGGTGAAGGAGCTCGAGACGCTCGGCTTCGTCGCCGACACGCCTTGGGGAAGCGCATTTTTCGCCGACACGCCGGGCGGACGCATTCCGCTCCACGGCGGTTCGATGCGGCAGGGCGTGCTGAACGCCATGGATGTGCTGCCGCTCACGAAGGAGGGATTCCCCGGCGTCGCCGCGGGTGCCGCTTACCTGCACCGAGTGAGATGGGAAAACGGGGAGCTGATCGCCGATGTCCTCCTTGCCTACGGGCAAACCGGCGAACCCGCCTCGCGCGACCGCGAGGAGCAGGTCAGGCTGTTTTCCGGCAAGCAGCTGTACCGGATGCCGTTCGGCAAACGCGCGCTCTCCGAAGCGAGGATCGTGCGGCGCGTCAGCCTTGCGCCTGACGGAAAGGAGACACGCTGATGCCGATCCCGTCCTTCCTGCGCGCGCCGATCGTTGCCGCGGCCACGCTTCTGGCACTGCCGGTGGCCGGATGCGCCGGTCATGCCGGGGCACCAGCGACGGCCCCAAGCGCGGACACCTTCGAAATCCGCTCCGGCGTCACGGGCCGGGACTATATCGTCAGCATAGCGAGGCCCCGCCTGCCCGCCCCGGCAACGGGCTATCCCGTCCTCTACGTTCCGGCCGACGATGCCGCGTTCCGCGACCTCGCGGGCGCCGTCCAGGCCGGCGGCAAGCCGGTGCTCGTCGTCGGCATCGGTTATCCGCAGGGCGTCGATCCCGGCAAGGCCGGCCGCCTCGACCTCACGCCGTCCGTTTCGGTCGAGCCTCCGAAGGACAGCGGCACGGGCGGCGCCGAGGACTTCCTCGACGCCATCGAACGGCAGCTCAAGCCCGAAATCGCCGGACGGTTTCAGATCGACCGGGAGAAGCAGACGCTTTTCGGGCGGTCCTGCGCCGGCCTTTTCACGCTCTATGCGCTCGTGAACGCGCCGGCATCGTTTGACACGTTCGTCGCCGTGAACCCCGCGATCGCGTTCGAAAACCGTTTCCTTGCGGAGCCGCAGCTTCGCGGCCGCCTGGGGCCGAAGCTGCAGGCGACGCAGGCGACGCCGCGCGTCCTGCTGATCGCGGACGCGCGCACGGCAACGGAACCCTGCGAATCCCGCCCGGCGGATACCCGCGAATTCCATGAATTCCTGCAATCCCTCGCCGGTATTTCCAGCGAATTCGTCGGGCTCGCCGATACGGCAACCGAATGGGCCTCGCCCGTGATCCGCCATGCGCTGGGGGCAGGTCTCGCGCGTCCGCAACCGGCCGCGAAACTCGCGCCTCCCGGCGCGCCCGGCGGCATCGCCGTGCCCACGGCAGACGAATACCGCGCCATGAACGCCGAGCAGCGCTACGCGCTTCGCCTTCGTGTCCGGGCCCTGCCCAAGGACCAGCGCGAGGTCTGGACGCAGCGGTTCAACACGTCGCTCTCCGCCCGGCTCACCTATCGTCAGCATCGCCGCTTCTACGAGGAGCGTGTCGCCATGGATCAGCTTCACGGCACGCGTTCGCCCGACAACTGACACCGCAACACGAAACGAACAGGAACGAGTCACATGGAAAACAGGAACGGTATCGCCCCGCGCATGGCATCGCTGGCCTTGCTGGCCGCGGCGATCGCATTCCACGCCCCCGCAGCATGGGCGACGCCGAGACCGGCGTGCGCGACGGATCAGGAAAAGCAGGCCGCGCGCAAGGGCGCCGCGGACTTCCCCGGCGCCCCTGTCGCCATAGGCTCGCGGTTCCTCGGAATGAAGGAATTCACGTTCGCCAGCGCCCTGCCGCGGGACGTGTCGATCGGGGCA
>JACFNY010000187.1:4567-4820 GCA_019454625.1 Sphingomonadaceae bacterium | reverse complement strand
GTCGCCGGTCAGCGACAGCGCCTCGGCGATACGAAGCCCCGAGCCGTAGAGCAGCAGCAGCACGGCCGTGTCGCGCGCGCCGATCCACGGCGCGCGCGCGCCGTCCGCCGCCGTATCCGCGACACCGGCCGCGTCGACGGGCGCGAGCGGACGCGGCACGCGCTTCTTGAGGCGGGGCGAGGCGAGACCCGCGATCGCCTTGCAGTCGATGCCGCGATGCTTCCGCGCCCAGCGGAAGAAGCTCCTGAGCGCC
>JACFNY010000187.1:3448-4557 GCA_019454625.1 Sphingomonadaceae bacterium | reverse complement strand
CGGTGCGCGAGCCAGGCGCGGAGGTCGGCAAGGCCGAGCGCGGCGAGCGCGGCGTCGCTCACCGTTGCGCCGAGATGGCCGCCGAGGAAATGCACGAAGCCGTTCAGGCTCGTCTGATAGGCGCGCAGCGTGTGCGCGGAGCGGCGCTCGGCGGCTTCGAGATGCCCGAGCCATTCCGCGACGCGGGCGTGCGCGGGCTGGTTCAGCGCCGGAAAATCTAGGGCTCGATCTGCATCCACCGCGCGATCATGCGCGAAACCACGTCGCCGAGGAAGGCGAGAAGCTCGCTGCCGTGATAGTCGCCGAAGTTGTGCGGCTCGCGCGCGCCGAGCGCGATGATGCAGGTGGGCGCGGGCGGCGTCGGCCGCAGGGCGTTCAGCGCCTCCGAGCGGATGAGCGGCGCGGCCGGGCCGAACACCGGCGAACCGTGCTTGACGCTGCGCGCCTGCCCCACGGGGAGCAGGTGGCACCACAGCTCGACCTGCTCGGGGTCGATGAACTGCACGCCGCTGGCGCTGGCGCGGATGCCCTGCCCGCGCGTCATCAGGCCGAGGCCGACGGCGTCGATACGCAATATGTCCACCCAGTCCTGCGTCACCACGTGGATCAGGTGCTCGAAATCGCGCGCGTCCATCGCGGCGAGCGCGGTGGCGTGGATCTGCTGCACGGCGCCCGCATGGCCGCGCGCATAGGCGACGAGGTCGCTGTTCGCCTCGCCGAGCGCGGCGACGCGGGTGCGCAGGCGAAGCAGGGCTTCGGACTGGAAATCGAGCACGGCCATGACGGCAAGCCTAAGGCCGTCATGGTTAAGGGAAGCTAACCGTGCGCGCAGGTCCGCCTAGAGAATCGACTGGCCGGTCTTTTCCCAGTCGGCAAGGAAGCCGGCGATGCCCTTTTCGGTGAGCACGTGGTTGAAAAGCGCGCGGATCACGGCCGGGGGGGCCGTCATCACGTCCGCGCCGATCCTGGCCGATTCGAGCACGTGGATCGGGTGGCGGACGCTGGCGACGAGGATATCGGTCGCGAAGTCGTAGTTGTCGTAGATGAGGCGGATGTCCCCGATGAGCTGCATCCCGTCGAAGCCGTTGTCGTCGTGGCGGCCGACGAAC
>JACFNY010000187.1:0-3437 GCA_019454625.1 Sphingomonadaceae bacterium | reverse complement strand
GCGAGATGAAGGTCGCGCCCGCCTTCGCCGCGAGCAGCGCCTGATTCGCCGAGAAGCAGAGCGTGACGTTGACCATCGTGCCGTCGCTGGTCAGCGCCTTGCAGGTCTTGAGCCCGTCGATGGTGAGCGGCACCTTGATGGCGATGTTGTCGGCGATCTTCCGGAGGACCTCGGCCTCCTTCATCATCGTCTCGTGATCGAGCGCGACGACTTCGGCCGAGACGGGACCTTCGACGATCTTGCAGATTTCCGTGACGACCTCGACGAAGCCGCGGCCGGACTTGTGGATCAGCGACGGGTTCGTCGTCACGCCGTCGAGGAGCCCGGTGGCGGCGAGGTCGGCGATGTCCTTGGTGTCGGCGGTGTCGACGAAGAATTTCATGGCAGGGGCTTTCGAAAGAGGCGTTTGAACAGCCCTTAGCCACCCGAATCGCGCGGCGTCCATAGCGCGGCTTTGCCATCGCCGCGCAGGCCTTACATAAGGGCGCGATGCCTGCCTCCCGCCCCGTTTCCCGTCTGCGTGTCCTGACCCGCAACGCCGCGCTCGGCCCGCTCGATTACCGGGCGCCCGCCGAGGCCGTGCCGGCGGGGAGCGTGGTGCGCGTGCCGCTCGGCCCGCGCGAGCTGCACGGCGTCGTGTGGGAGGCGGACCGGCTGCCGACGACCGAAGTGGCGGACGCGAAGCTGCGGCCGATCCTGGGCGTAGCGCCGGTGCCGTCGATCCCGGCGGGGGTGCGGCGGCTCGTCGAGTGGGTGGCGGCCTACTACCTCGTGCCGCCCGCCGCCGTGCTGCGCATGGTGCTTTCCGTCTCCGCCGCGCTCGACGGCGCGCGCACCGTCACCGAATACCGCGTCTCGGGCATACTCCCCGAGCGGATGACGGAGAAGCGCGAGGCGGCGCTCTCGACGCTCGGCGACGCGCAGGGGCTGGTGCGCGAGCTCGCCGAATGGTCGGGTGTGTCGGACGCGGTGATTCGCGGGCTGATCGCGGCGGGCGCGATCGAGCCGGTGACGGTGTCGGTGGACCGGACGCCGCCGCTTCCCGATCCCGGCTTCGGCCCGCCCGTGCTGGAAGCGGAGCAGGAGGCGGCCGCGGCCGCATTGATCGCGGCGGTACAGGCGCGTGCGTTCGCGCCGTTTCTGCTCGACGGCGTGACCGGTTCGGGCAAGACCGAGACCTATCTGGAGGCGGTCGCGGCGGCGCTGGAGGCAGGCGGTCAGGCGCTGGTGCTGCTCCCCGAGATCGCGCTCACCGAGCCGTTCCTGCGCCGCTTCGAGGCACGCTTCGGCTGCAAGCCCGTGCAGTGGCACAGCGACCTCAGGTCCTCCGAGCGCCGCACGGCGTGGCGCGCGGCGGCGAGCGGCGCGGCGAAGGTAGTGGTGGGCGCGCGCTCGGCGCTGTTCCTGCCCTACCCCGACCTGCGCCTGATCGTGGTGGACGAGGCGCACGAAACCAGCTTCAAGCAGGAGGATGGCGTTCCCTATCATGCGCGCGACGTCGCCGTGATGCGCGCGCAGATCGAGGACATCCCCATCGTGCTCGCCACCGCGACGCCCGCCATCGAGACGCTGGCGCAGGTGCAGCGCGGCCGCTACCGCCACCTCGAACTGCCCAGCCGCTTCGGCGGCGCGCAGTTGCCGGAGATCGAGGCCATCGACCTGCGCGTGACGCCGCCCGAGCACGGCCGCTGGCTGGCGCCGCCGCTCGTCGAGGCGATGAAGGCGACGCTTGCGCGCGGCGAGCAGGCGCTGCTGTTCCTCAACCGGCGCGGCTACGCCCCGCTCACGCTCTGCCGCCACTGCGGCACGCGCATCGAGTGCCCGAACTGCACGGCGTGGATGGTCGAGCACCGGCTGGTGAAGCGCCTGCAATGCCACCACTGCGGGCTCGTCGAGGCCGTGCCCGAGGCGTGCCCCGAATGCGGCGAGGACCACAGCCTCGTCGCCTGCGGGCCGGGTGTGGAGCGAATCGCCGAGGAGGTCTCGGCGCTGTTCCCGGACGCGAACGTCGCGCTCGTCACATCGGACACGATCCACTCGCCCGCGCAGGCGAAGGCGCTCGTCGACAGCGCGCTCGCAGGCGAGATCGACATCTTCATCGGCACGCAGCTCATCACCAAGGGCTACCACTTCCCCGAGCTGACGCTCGTCGGCGTCGTCGATGCCGACCTTGCGCTCAAGGGCGGCGACCTCCGCGCGGGCGAGCGCAGCTTCCAGCAGATCAGCCAGGTGGCGGGCCGCGCGGGGCGCGGGGAGAAACCGGGGCACGTCTATATCCAGACGCACCAGCCCGAGGCGCCCGTGCTCGCCGCGCTCGTGGCGGGCGACGCGCCGGGCTTCTACGCGGCCGAAACGGAGACCCGCCGTGCCGCCGCGATGCCGCCGTTCGGGCGGCTCGCGGCGATCATCGTTTCCGGACCCGACGAGCGGGAGGTCGCGGACACGGCGCGCGCCATCGGCCGCGCCGCGCCCACGGGCATCGACGGCCTCACCATCCTCGGCCCCGCACCCGCGCCGCTCTCGCTGCTGCGCGGGCGCTTCCGGCACCGGCTGCTCGTCCACGCCGCGCGGCGCGCGGACGTGCAGGGGCTGATCGCCGACTGGCTGGGCGGCGTCGAGGTGCCCCGGAACGTGCGCATCGCGGTCGACATAGACCCCTACAGCTTCGTGTGACGCCCGCTATATAGGGTGATGACGCATGACGGGACGAAGGCGATGGACAGGAAACTGACCGACACCGAATGGCAGGCGCGGCTGACCCCCGAGCAGTACCGCGTGCTGCGCGAGGCGGGCACGGAGCGGCCGTGGTCGAGCCCGCTCAACGACGAGAAGCGCGAGGGCGAGTTCGTCTGCGCGGGCTGCGGCGCCGTGCTCTACCGCTCCGCCGACAAGTTCGACAGCGGCTGCGGCTGGCCGAGCTTCACGCGCGCGGCGGGCGAGATCATCGAACGCCCCGACCACAGCCACGGCATGATCCGCACCGAGCTGCTGTGCGGACACTGCGGCGGACACCTCGGCCACGTGTTCGACGACGGCCCCCTCCCCACCGGCAAGCGCCACTGCATCAACGGCGTCTCGCTGGCGTTCGAACCGGAGGACCAGAGCTAGTACCGCACGCCCTCGTCCGCGACCGGGCACCATTTCTCATCGTATTCGCCGCGTTTCCGGGCGGCGTCGCACTTGCGGCGGGCCTTGCCGACGCGCTCCTCCTGCTTCCTGATCTCGCGGCCGCGCTTCTCGTCGGCCTCCGACTGGCTGGTGGTGACGGCATCGACGCCCGCGCCCGCCGCCTTCACGGGCAGCGTGACGACGTCGACCGCCGTGCGCGCGATGCACGCCGGGAGCAGCAGCCCAAAGGACGGCAGGGCGAGCGGCAGGAGGACTCGGGCGGGCGCGAATCGAACGGTACGCAAGACGGCAAACCTCCGGCGGAAGAC
>JACFNY010000186.1 GCA_019454625.1 Sphingomonadaceae bacterium | reverse complement strand
CGAGGTTCTCGTTCACGCGCTTGAAGCGGTCGATGTTGATGACCGCGACCGCGAGGTGCGACTTCATCCGGCCTTCGAGCGCTTCCTCGAGCTGCTCGATGAACAGCACGCGGTTGGGAAGGCCGGTGAGCGCGTCGTTCAGCATGGTCTGCTTGAGGTTGCGCTCGGCCTGGATCTCGGGGGTGCGGTCGCGCACCGCGATGACGACGCGGGCCGGGGCGTCGGCCGAGGGCGGCAGCGGCGAGATGTGCGCGGAAAGATGGCGCTGGCGAGGGCTTTCCGAAACCGTCCAGTCGATCTCGCGCTTCGCGCCGCGCGGGTCCTGCAGCAGCGATTCGATGGCGACGCCGATGCGCGGGTTCTCGTTCAGCAGGCGGATGCGCGGCAGGCCGAGCCCGATCATCTGGTTGTGCGGATAGCGCGCCCAGCTTTCGAACGTGGCGTTGGACGAAAGGCACACGGGAATGCCGTCTGCGCCGCCCTGGAAGATGAGCACGCCGACGGGGAGCGTATCTATGACACCCTGAAGCATCGCTTCGGCTGCGGCGGAGGCGGCGGGCTCAATGCCGCCGATACTGTCTGCCGCCGAATCTGCCGCTCCGATAGCGCGTTTCGACTGCATCTTTCCCTTCACTTGCGACTCTGCCGGCTGGTTCCCCGGCTTCAAATCACGCGAAGGCCGGCACCGGTTTTGAAGGGAATGGCACGCACGAAATTAAGGAGCCGTAAAGCGACGTTATCCTTTCGAAATAAAGTTAACTTCCGAAACGGAAGGCTCAGTCGAAGCGGTTGTTGCGCGGGAAGCCCATCGGCGGCAGGCGGCCGACCTGCGCGCGCGCGCCGAGCCAGTTCGCAAGGTCCGTTTCGGTGCGGGTTCGGCCTTCCTTGCCGCCCATTGTCCACGAAAGCCCGTCCGCGAGGCGGAACGGCAGGGCGTCGGAAAGCCCGCCGTCGCGGTATTTCTGAAGCGCCACGCCCTGACCACGCGCCATCACGGGGACCTCGGCGAGCGGCACGATCAGCAGCTTCCGGTTCTCGCCGATGAGCGCGAGATGGTCGTCCGTCGCCGCAATGGGCCGGATGCTGTGCAGCCGCGCGCCTTTCTTGAACGTCACGACCTGACGTCCCTTGCGGGTTTCGCCGAGCAGGTCCTCGTTCGCCGCGATGAAGCCGCGCCCGTCGCTTGCCGCGAGCAGCACGCGTATCTCGGGCCGCGCGGCGAGCACGGCGGCGATCGCGGCGTCGCCCTCGATGTCGACGAGGAGCCTGAGCGGCTCGCCGAAGCCGCGCCCGCCGGGGAGCCTGTCCGCGCCCACCGTGTAGAAGCGGCCGTTGTCGGCGGCGATCAGGATCTTGTCGGTGGTCTGCGCGTGGAAGGCGAAGGCAGGGCCGTCGCCCTCCTTGAACTTGAACGCCTCGGGATCGCTGAGGTCGAGATGGCCTTTCATGGCGCGCGCCCAACCCTTCGCCGAGACGACGACGGTGATCGGCTCCTTCTCAATCATCGCTTCCAAGGGGATTTCGCGCGTCGCCGAGGCCTCCTCGATCCGCGTGCGGCGAGCACCGAGCACGGTTTCGAGGCCATAACGCTCGCGAAGCACGGCAAGGTCGCGTTTCAGGCGCGTGCGCTGGCGCGCAGGGCTGTCGATCAGCGCGACGAGGCCTTCGCGCTCCTTCGCGAGGTCGTCGCGCTCCTTGCGGATTTCCATTTCCTCAAGACGGCGCAGGCTCCTGAGGCGCATGTTGAGAATGGCTTCGGCCTGCCGGTCGGTGAGGCCGAACTCCGCCATCATCACCGCCTTCGGCTCATCCTCGGTGCGGATGATCTCGATGACGCGGTCGAGGTTGAGATAGGCGATCAGGTAGCCGTCGAGCAGCTCCATGCGGTCGTCGATCTTCGCCAGCCGGTGGCGGGAACGGCGCAGCAGAACGGCGATCTGGTGGCTGAGCCACTGCGTGAGCACGTCCTTCAGGCTCATCACGCGCGGCGTGCGCTCGGCGTCGAGCACGTTGAGGTTGAGCGAGAAGCGTGTTTCCAGCTCGGTGAGGCGGTAGAGGCTCTCCACCAGCACGTCGGGTTCGACGTTGCGGCTCTTGGGCACGATGACGATGCGGATGGCCTCGTCGCTCTCGTCGCGCACGTCCTCCAGGATGGGCAGCTTTCTGTCGGCGATGAGCTGCGCGATCTGCTCGATCAGCTTGCCCTTCTGCACGCCGTAGGGGATCTCGGTGATGACGAGCTGCCATGTGCCGCCGGAAAGCTTTTCCGGCTCCACCAGCCACTTGCCGGTCGCCGGGTCTTCACGCCCGGCGAAGCGGGCGCGCACGCGGAAGCTGCCGCGGCCGGTGGCGTAGGCCTCGCGGATGCTCGCCGGGCCGTCGACGATGAGCGCGCCCGTGGGGAAGTCCGGGCCCTTTACGTGCTGTAAAAGCTGGTCCAGTTCGGCGGCGGGCTGGTCGATCAGCAGGACGGCGGCGTCGATGAGTTCGGCGGCGTTGTGCGGCGGGATCGAGGTGGCCATGCCGACGGCTATGCCGCTGGCGCCGTTCGCGAGCAGGTTCGGGAACAGGCCGGGCATCACCTCCGGCTCCTCGTCCTCGCCGTTGTACGTCGGGCGGAAGTCGGTGGCATCCTCGTCGAGACCGGCCATCAGGTCGAGCGCGACCTGCGTCAGTCGCGCCTCGGTGTAGCGGTAGGCGGCGGCGTTATCGCCGTCGATGTTTCCGAAGTTACCCTGGCCGTCGACGAGCGGGTAGCGGAGGGAGAAATTTTGCGCGAGGCGGACCATCGCGTCGTAGACGGCGACATCGCCGTGCGGGTGGTACTTGCCGATGACGTCGCCGACGACGCGCGCGCACTTCTTGTAGCCCTGACCCGGATCGAGCTTCAGCAGCCGCATCGCCCAGAGCAGGCGGCGGTGCACCGGCTTCAGCCCGTCGCGCACGTCCGGGAGCGACCGCGCGGTGATCGTGGAGAGCGCATAGACGAGGTAGCGGTCGGCGAGCGCATCACCGAACGGGGCTTCGACGATGTTCGATTCAGGGTCCAAAAGATCGGTCATGGGGAAGGGCGATAGCAGGCCGGACGGAGCGATGCGAGCCTTCCGTCAGGCGTGCGCGGCGGGACGCTCGTAGTTCCCGAACGGATCGTTCGCCGCTTCGCGCGCGGCCTCCGCGAGCAGCCATTCCCGGAACGCCTTCACTTTCGGCCGCGTGCCCGTGTGCGCGGGATGGACGAGCCAGTAGCTGCGGGGGTCGAACACGGTCTCCCCGAAGGCGGGCACGAGCCGCCCGGCGGCGATGTCCTGCGCCCAGAACAGCGGATTGAGCAGGCCGATGCCATGCCCCGCCATCACTGCCTGCACCTCCATGACCTGGGAATCGAGCCGGAGGCCGGGGACGGGGCGATCGTCGATGTGCGCGGCATCGAACCGGCTGCGCCAGATCGACCACCATTCGTCCCCGGCGCTGATGCGGGGAAGCCGGAGTACGTCGTCGACGCTGTGGATCGGCGGATGCGCGGCGAGGAACGTCGGGCACGCATAGGCGCGAAGCGCATCGCGCATGATGAAATGCGCGGCAAGGCCCGGCCATTCGCCAAGGCCGACGCGGACCGCGACGTCGACATCCTCGCGCGCGAAATCGACGAGATGGTTCTGGCTTTGCAGGCGCACGGCGAGCGACGGCCGTGTCACCTGAAACGCGCCGAGGCGCGGCGCGAGCCAGTTGGAGGCGAAGGAGACGGTGCAACTGATGGTGAGGACGCTCTCCGTCTCCTGCCGCACGGCGCGGAACGCCTCCTCCATCGTGTCGAACGCGCCCGACAGCAGCGGGGCGATACGCGCGCCCACGTCCGTCAGCTTCACGCCGCCGCCGGTTCGGAAGAACAGCTTATGGCCGATGCGCTCCTCGAGAAGCCGGACCTGATAGCTCACCGCCGCCTGCGTCATGCCCAGCTCCTCGGCCGCGCGCGTGAAATGGCCGTGGCGCGCCGCCGCCTCGAAGGCGCGGACCGCGGCGAGGGACGGAAGGTGTCGCATCGATATAGCATAAGGTTGGCTTATGATATGAGTCCACCGTTTTGTTGGTTTTGCGTGTGCCGCACAGGCAGACTCCACGCATCAGACAGACACGGAGAAATGCCATGCGGGATGAATTCGATATGCGATTGATGACCGAGCACCGGTCCGCGCTCTACGGCTTCGTGGAAGGCATCGTCGTTTCGGTGATCGAGGTGATGTGCCACCTGCGCGCGATCCAGTGGCGTGCGCCGTGGCGCGAGCAGGACACGCGCTGCCGCTGATGCCTCAGCGCTTCAGGCCCTTAGTGCTCAGCCGGGCCTCGATCCGGTCGCGCGCAGCGGTGAGGCTGGCGGCGCGGCGGCCGGCGAGGAGGTCGCGTTCGATGAAATGGCGGGCGATGCGCAGCGCCTCGGCGACGTCCTCCGCGCTTGCCGCGCCGCCGTTCGCGATGAAGGCGGGCAGGCGGAACAGGCGGTCCGCATAGGGCGCGCCCGCGCCGGCGCTTACCGCGCGGCCGGTTTTCGGGGAGACGAAGGCGAGGTCGTGCGTCTGGCCCGTGGCGGCGCAGGCGGAAAGATCGAGCCCGAAACCGAGCTCGGCGAGCAGCAGCAGCTCGAAGCGCGCGAGCGCGGCGAGCGTGACCAGCGGATCGTCCTGAAGCTCGGCGAGGTCGAGCACCGATTCCAGCGTTTCATGGATACGTGGATAGGGGTGGCCTTCGGGGAGCAGCGTCGCGGCCAGCCCCGCCAGCCACTCGACGAGCGCGAGCGCCAGCGGATCGAAGGCGAGCGCGGCGCGCGA
>JACFNY010000185.1 GCA_019454625.1 Sphingomonadaceae bacterium | reverse complement strand
GCTGCCGCTTCGCGCCGCGAATTCCACCATGTCGCGGCCGAGCGGCGTCACGGGAAACGCGTGCTCGCTGCCGCCGTAGCCGTCGATGATCTGGCTGAGCTCCAGCTTCAGCGACAGCGCGCCTTCGGTGGTGGCGAGCATCCCGAGTTCCTGCGCTGCCATCGCGATCCACTGGCGGACACGGCGGCTCCCGGCGCGATACTGCTTGATGTTGAACGTGCGGTAGTGATCGCGATAGCGACGCAGCACCGCGCGTACCTCGTCCAGCGACTCGAACCGGTTGAACGAGAACAATGCCGGCCCCGTAGACGGCATCCGCGATCCGACCGCCAGCCCCGCGTCGATCAGGTCCTCGTAGGCGAGCCCGTCGATGGTCAGCGTCGAGGGATCGAACGCCGTCGTGATGCCGTAGGCGAGCCGTTCGGCGGGACCCCACGGCGCCATGTCGAGCACGTCGCGGCGCACGTCGGCGACGTGGTCGTGCGTGTCGACGAAGCCGGGCACGATCGTCTTGCCGCGCACGTCGCGGACGGTCGCGTCCGGCGGCACGGGAAACGACCCACGCGCGCCCACGGCGGCGATCCTGTCGCCGTCGACGAGAATGTCCGCGTCCTCGATCACCGCGTCGCCGTTCATCGTGATGGCGCGCGCGCCGCTCAGCAGCAGACGACCGGACGGCGTGTCGCGCGGCACCTCGACGACCATTTCCGTCGTCGTCGGTTCGGTGCCCTCCAGCGGCATACGGTAGAACGTCGAGCCGACCGCCCACGTGATCGTGCGCCCGCCGTCCGCCCATTCCAGGAAGTCCGCGCCGGCATCGGACAATTGCCGATGCGCGGGGCCGGGTTTCAGCAGATCGACACGGCCTTCGGCATTCCCGCGCAGATCGACGAGATGCAATTGCTGCGCGATGATCGCGATGGCGTGCGTCCCGTCCGGGCTGATGCGCATGTCATCGACCGGCACCGCGCCTTCGATGAAATAATAGCCCGGCCCGACGATGGAAGCCGCGCGGCGCCGTTTCCCGGTCGCGAGATCGACGGCGTTGAGGCCGTCCGCGAATTGCAGGTAAACTTCGCCGGGGCTTGCGGCGAAGTGCGGCTTGCCGCCCATCGTATCGGTGAGGATGTCACGCGCCGCGCCGCCCGCCACGGGCAGCGAGACGAGCGTCGCCTGACGCTGGTTGCCGAACTCCATGTAGGTGAGCAGGCGCGCCGCCTGCGGCGAACGCAGCGCGAGCACGGCGGCGCCGTCCGGCGTGAACGCGGGGCTCGTGTAATAGTCGGCGGCAGCCGTCAGGCGGCGCGGCGGCGCGGCACCGTCGAGGGGGGCCGTCCACACGTGCCCCGCGCCCTTCGCGGTCCACGTAACGAAGGCGAGCGTCTTGCCGTCCGGCGACCATGACGGATGGAATTCCGGATCGCCGCCGCCGGTCAGGCAGCGCGGCTTCGCACTGCCGTCCGCGGGCATCACGTAGACCCGGCCGAGCGCGGAGAAGGCGAGCGTGCGCCCGTCCGGCGACAGCTCCGGCGTCTGGATCAGCCGCGCGCGAACCGGCCCTGTCTCCTGCCGAATATCAGGCGCCTGCAAGGCACCCAGATCGGCATTGACCTTCGCGGCAAAGGCGATGTTCGTCCGCGCGCCCGACGCGATGTCGATGCGTTCGATCCGCCCATTGCCGCCGACGATCAGCACCTTGCCGTCAGGCGTGAAGGCATAGCCGGGAAACAGGTCCTGCCAGGCCGAGGCTTCCGCGAGATCGCGCTGCACGGGATACGCCAGCATCCGGTCCGCACCGGTTTCGAGGTCACGGACGTGAAGCGCGGTGCCGCCGTCGCGGCGCGTGGCGTAGGCAAGGGTCTTGCCGTCCGGCGAGACCACGGGCCGGAAGAACGCGCCGGCCGCGCCGCCGCGCCGGTTCGCGGGTTCGGGCAGAATCACGGTTTCCTCGCCCGTCGCGAGATCGCGGCGGCGGAGCGTCCATTCGGGAACGCTGTCGAAATTGATGCCGCCGACGAGCGCGGCGAAATAGAGATAGCGGCCGTCGCGCGAGGCGTTCGCGCCGATTGCGTGCCGGGTTGTCCCGCCGCCCTGATCCGGGTTCGACGGCACCGGCGCGATCAATTCCGCTGCGCCGGAGAGCATGTGCTGCCACAATTCGTAGGCGTTGCGGTCAGGCAGGAAGCGCGTCGCGTAGACCGCGCCGCCGTCCGCGCTCCACGCGGGCGATGTCAGCGGCGTGTCGTCGTCGCGGAAGCTGACCTGCCGCGCGTCCGATCCGTCCGGCCGCATCACCCACAGGTTCTCCGCTCCGGAACGGTCGCTGACGAAGGCGAGCCACTTGCCGTCGGGCGAGAACACCGGCTGCGTCTCGAACGCCATGCCCTGCGCGATCGGCTTCGCCCGCCCGCCGGACACCGGCATCACGTAGAGGTCGCCGAGCAGATCGAAGGCGATCGTCCTGCCGTCGGGGGAGAGCGACAGCGACGCCCAGGTCGCCTCGTTCGTCTCGAAGCTGATCCGCCGCGAGGGTTTCATCGGCAGCGTCTGCCCCGGCGGCTGGGCTCGCGGCGGCGCGGCGGCGGACGTTCCGGTCTGCGCGGCCGGAGACAGCGTCGGCAGCCCGAACTCGCCGGGATCGTGCGCCGCCGCGGGCCACGCGAGCAACGCGGCGAGCAGGATGCCGCGTTTCATCGGTAGGCGGGCGGCAGCGGGCTCTCGGCGCCCGGCCGGTAGCGGTCGCGCAGCGCCGACTGCCGCGAGGTATCCGCCGCCTCGCGCCCGCCGATCAGCACCACGGCGGGGCCGGACGACGGTTCGAGCGGATCGCCGTCCCAGATCACCAGATCGGCCGCCTTGCCGGACGCGATGCTGCCCTGCCGGTCGTCGGCGCCCCAGATCTCGGCAGCGCCGCGCGTGAGCGCGCGCAGCGCGGCGGCATAGGGAAGTCCGTTCGCGGCGGCTATCCCTGCGCCTTCGCGCAGCGCCGATCCGGCGTTGTAGCTGAGGTGGATGCCGGCGCCGGGAATCGTGAAGGCGATCTTCACCCCCGCATCCGAAAGCAGCGCGGCGTTGTCGAGGCGCGCGCCGATCTGGTCGAAGCTGTACGGCAGGTTGAGCATCGGATCGAGGATGACCGGAATCCGCTTCGCGGCGAGGTCCGTCCTCGCGCGCCATGCCTCCGCGCCGCCGAGGATGACGATGCGGATTCCATAGTCATCGGCCAGCGCGATCGCCTGCCGGATGTCCGATTCCCGCTCGGCGGCGATCACGAGCGGGATGCGCCGGTCGAGCACGGGTGCGAGGCTCGCGCGGTCGAGACGGCCGAGCAGGCGCTCGCGCGGGTCGATGCCCTGCGGCGCCCGCGCCTCGTCGAGCGCGTTGCGGATGAGCTGCCACTGCGCCGCGCGCGATCCGCCCGCCTTGTCCGAGGTGCCGCTGCCGACGCGCACGAACAGCGCCGCCTGCGCGCGGTCGAGGATGTCGCCGTCCGGCTTCAGGTGCACGAGCGCGCCGCGCCCCTGAAATGGCGCCGAAGCCGAGCCGCCGGGGAACACCATTGCCTCCGTCACGCCGTCCGCCCGCGCCTGCGCGACGAGCGTCGAATTGGCGTTGAGCGCGTACTGTATGTCGAACGCCGCACCGAGCGCGCCGCTCGCCACCGACTGGTCGTTGGTCTCACGCGCGCCCGACACCTCGGAGAGCCCGAGCTGCGTCGCGGCGTTGACGAGACCCGGCGTCACGATGCGCCCCGCCGCGTCGATGACGCGCGCACCGGCGGGAACCGCGCCCGCCGCCGCGACCGAGACGATCTTCCCGTCCCGCGCCACGATCGTCGCGCCCTCGACCGGCGTCTCCGCCGTCATCGTCCACGCCCGCGCATTGACGATGGCCACGGTCTCGGCCTCGGCGGGCAGCGCCGCGAGCATGGCAAGGGCGGCGAGCACGGGCTTCATCGCGCGGTCTCCGCGCGGCCGATCTCGAAATCGCTGCGGGGGCGATAAGCGGGATTCGCGCGGTCGTAGACGAGCGCCCCGTCGATGTAGACGCGATCGGCGTGGCTGTAGATGCTGAACGGATCGCCCGACCACAGCACGAGGTCGGCATTGTAGCCGGGCGCCAGCGTGCCGATACGGTTGCCTAGGCCCATCGCCTGCGCGGGATTGCTCGTCACCCAGCGGATGATCGTCTCGGGCGGCAGGGCGAGGCCCGCGCGGCGCCCGGCACCCGCCGCCTTGGCGGCCTCGATGGTGAGCCGCTGCCCGATCTGCGGCGAATCCGAGTGCATCATCGCGCAGCCGCCCGCCGCCTCGACGAACGCCGCGTTCTCGCGGATGGCGTCCTGCGCTTCCATCTTGAATCCCCACCAGTCGGGCCAGACCGCCGCGCACGTGCCCGCCTCGCGCAGCATCGCCGGGATCTTGTAGGCCTCCGTCGCGTGGTGGAAGGCGGCGATGCGGAAACCGAATTCGCGTGCGAGGCCCAGCATCATCGCCATGTCGTCGGCGCGGTAGCAATGCGCGTGCACGCGTATGTCCCCGGTAAGCACGCCGCCGAGCGTTTCGAGTTCGAGATTCCGCTGCCCCCGGGGACCGCCGCCCTTGCCCGGCCGGTCGCCGCGCGATCGTTCGAGATAATCCTCGGCGGCGGAGAACGCGGCGCGGAACATCGCGAGTTCGCCCTGACGGCTGTTCGGCGCACTGCCGCGGCGGCCGTAATAGAGTTTCGGATTCTCGCCGCAGGCGATCTTGAGTCCCTGCGGCGCGCCCGGGAACTTCATGCCCTGCATGGTGACGGCGGGCACGTTCTTCAGGACGACCGAACGCCC
>JACFNY010000184.1:3899-4848 GCA_019454625.1 Sphingomonadaceae bacterium | reverse complement strand
CATGTTCATCCTCGTCGACGACGAGGACCGCGAGAACGAGGGCGACCTCATCATCCCCGCGCAGATGGCGACGCCGGATGCGATCAACTTCATGGCGACGCACGGCCGCGGCCTCATCTGCCTCGCGATGACGAAGGCGCGCGTCGACCAGCTCGGCCTCGGCCTGATGAGCCGCCAGAACGGCACGCGGCACGAGACGGCGTTCACCGTCTCGATCGAGGCGAAGCAGGGCGTCACCACCGGCATCTCTGCCGCGGACCGTGCGCGCACGGTCGCCGTCGCCATCGATTCCGCGCGCGGCCCCGACGACATCGTGACGCCGGGCCACGTCTTCCCGCTCGTCGCGCGCGACGGCGGCGTGCTCGTGCGCACCGGCCATACCGAGGCGGCGGTGGACGTCGCGCGCCTCGCCGGGCTCAATCCCGCGGGTGTGATCTGCGAGATCATGAAGGACGACGGCACGATGGCGCGCATGGACGATCTCGTCCCCTTCGCGCGTCTGCACGGCCTCAAGATGGGCACGATCCGCGATCTCATCGCCTATCGCCGCCGCCACGATCATCTCGTCGAATGCGTCGCGCAGGCGCCGTTCACATCGGACTACGGCGGCGACTGGCGCGTGCTTTCCTACCGGAACAGGATCGACGGGTCGGTCAACGTCGTGCTCCAGAAGGGCAAGGTGAACCCCGACGAGCCGACGCTGGTGCGTATGCACGGGCTTTCGATCTTCTCCGACGTGCTCGGCCAGCCCGGCCCGCGCAAGCGCATCCTGCAGCGCTCGATGGAGGAGATCGGCCGCGTCGGCGCGGGCGTGATCGTTCTGCTGATCGCACCGGAAGCGAGCAGCCTGACGCGCGAGATCGCCGGGGAAAGCCACGAGATGGACCTTCGCGCCTACGGCATCGGCGCGCAGATCCTTGCCGATCTCGGCATCCACGACATGATCCTG
>JACFNY010000184.1:0-3867 GCA_019454625.1 Sphingomonadaceae bacterium | reverse complement strand
TTCGCACCGCAACATCGTCGCCATCGAAGGCTACGGCATCAACGTCGTCGGCGAACGGCCCATTCCCACCAACTGACATCACGGAAAGGCCGGTCATGGCACGCGTCCTCATCGTCGAAGCCCGTTTCTATGCACACCTCAACGACATGCTGCTTGGCGGAACGCGCGCCGCGATCGAGGCGGCGGGGCACAGCCACGAGACGATCACCGTTCCCGGCGCGCTCGAGATTCCGGGCGCCATCGCGCTCGCGGCGGAATCGGGGCGCTATGACGCGTTCGTCGGCATCGGTGTCGTCATTCGCGGCGAGACCTATCATTTCGAGATCGTGGCGGGCGAAAGCGCGCGCGGGCTGATGGCGCTGACGATGGACGGGCTCGCCGTGGGCAACGGCATCCTCACCGTCGAGAACGAGGCGCAGGCGCTCGTCCGCGCCGATCCGAAGCAGAAGGACAAGGGCGGCGAGGCGGCCAAGGCCGCGCTCGCGCTCCTCGACCTCAGGAGCCGTTTCGGCTGACGCCTCTTTGGCGCTTGGGTTTCGCGCGGCGCGGCTCTACATAGCGCGCCATGTCCTCCCCCAAGACGCCCTCCGCCAAGACGAAAACCGGGCGACCATCCCGCGCGACAGCGCGTCTCGCCGCCGTTCAGGCCTTGTATCAGCGCGAAATGTCGGGCGATACGCTGCCCAAGCTGCTGCGCGAATTCCATGAGCACCGGCTCGGCCGCACCATCGAGGATGCGACCTACGCCCCCGCCGACGCGGACTTCTTCGACGACCTGGTTTCCGGCGTCGCCGCGCGCGAGGCGGAAATCGACGAACGCATCGCCGGCGCGCTCGCGGAAGGCTGGACGCTGGACCGTCTCGACCGGCCGATGCGCCAGATCCTGCGCTGCGGCGTCTACGAACTCATCGCCCGCCTCGACGTGCCGCGCGCCGCCGCGATCAGCGAATATGTCGATGTCGCGAAGGCGTTCTACGAGGCGCGCGAGGCCGGTTTCGTGAACGGCCTGCTCGACCGCATCGCGAAGGACGTGCGCGAATAGAGATGTCGTGCGTCCCTCGACTTCGCTCGGGACGATGGATGTAGAGTAAAAGGCTTTTCATCCCGAGCGAAGTCGAGGGATGCACCCGAAGCTGGAGCAGTGATGCGCGAAGGCGAGATCATCGAGCGGCTGCTGCGTCCGATCGCGACGCACCCGGCCGCGCGCGGGCTTGCCGACGATGCCGCCGTCTGGTCGCCGCCGATGGGACGGGAACTGGTGCTCACCCACGACGTGATCGCCGAAGGCGTCCACTATCTCGGCACGGACGATCCCTCCGACGTCGCGTGGAAGCTCGTCGCGGTGAATCTCTCCGATCTTGCCGCCAAGGGCGCGGAGCCCGCGGGCGTGCTGATCGGCCTCGGCCTCGCACGGCCCGACGACGTCTGGCTCGAACGCTTCGCATCGGGCCTCGCCCGCGTGCTTTCGGAGCATGGGACCGCGCTGTTCGGCGGCGACACCACGACCGGCGCGGCGTCCGCGGTCCTCGGCTGCACGGCGATCGGGCACGTGCCGCGCGGCCGGTCGCTCTCGCGCACGGGAGCGAAGCCGGGGGACGACCTGTACGTCACCGGCACCGTCGGCGATGCCGGGCTCGGCCTCGCCATCGCGCGTGGCGAAGCCCCCGCCGATGCCGCGCTGCTGCGCCGTTACCGCCTGCCCGCGCCGAGGCTCGCGGTGGGGCGCGGCCTTGCCGATGCAGGCGCGCACGCGGCGATGGACGTGTCGGACGGCCTGCTCATCGACGCCTCGCGCATGGCGAAGGCGTCGGGCGTGCGCATCGAGGTCTCGCTTGCCGACGTGCCGCTTTCGGATGCCGCCGTTGCACGCCTTGCGCCGGGCGATGCGGGCCGCCTCGCCGCCGCGACGTCGGGCGACGACTACGAGTTGCTGATCGCCGCGCCGCCGGAGCGCCGCGCCGCGCTCTTAACGCTTTCAGAAGGCGCCCGGCTTAGGCTCACGCGCGTCGGCCGCGTGCAGGCGGGCGAGGGGTTCTCGGTGATCGGCGGGGACGGTGCGCCCGTGCCGGTGCCGCGTCTGGGGTATGAGCATGGGGCGTGAAGCGCGGCAGGTGAGGCGGACGCTGCTTGCAGGTCTCGCCGGCGCGCTGCTCGGCGTGTTCGTCACCGCGACCGTGCTCGGCGGCGAGCGCTTTCGGCGGCAGACGGCGGAGGCGTCGGACGTCGCCTATGTTCCCGTCCAGCGCATGACGCTGCCGGTCATGGGTGCGGGCGGGCCGCAGGGCTATGTCGTCGTCGCGTTCGCGCTGGAGGTGCCGCGCGCCCGCCGCGCGTGGGTCCGCGACCGGGTGCCGGAGGTCCGCCACGCGGTGAACGCCGCGGCGTGGCGATCGGACCTTGCGGCGGCAAGCGGCGACCGTTTCGACATCGACGGGATCCGCGCGGCGCTGCTCGTTGCGGCGCAGTCTGCGCTCGGCCCCGAAAACATCCGGCAGATCCGCATCCTCACGGCGGTTCCCGTTTGATCCTCGGCGCTTGCCTGTTTGATTTCCATTTGCAATGCTCGCCCCCGACATAGAGTCAAACTTGGGGAAACACGCCTTCCCGCCCGGCAAGGGTGGGCAAGGCGAGCAGCAGGGGTTCGTTCATGGACGTTGTTGTCGTCGCCATTTTGTGCGGCCTCGCGGCCGTGCTTTACGGCATAGTCACCACGAAGAGCGTAACAAGCGCATCACCCGGCAATGAAAAAATGCAGGAGATCGCGGGCGCCATCCAGGAGGGTGCGGGCGCCTATCTCGGCCGCCAGTATCGCACCATCGCCATCGTCGGCGTCGTCGTTGCGGCGCTCGTCGGCTATTTTCTCGGAATCACCTCGGCCATCGGCTTCGTGCTGGGTGCCGTGCTCTCGGGCCTCACCGGCTTCATCGGCATGAACATCTCGGTGCGCGCCAACGTGCGCACGGCGGAGGCGGCGCGCGGCGGGCTCCAGCAGGGCCTCACCATGGCGTTCCGCGCGGGCGCGGTGACGGGCCTTCTCGTCGCCGGTCTCGCGCTTCTCGCGATCGCGGGCTTCTTCTACTACCTCGTCACCATCGCCGGTAACGCGGCGGACAGCCGCCTCGTCATCGACGCGCTCGTGGCGCTCGCCTTCGGCGCCTCGCTGATCTCGATCTTCGCGCGTCTCGGCGGCGGCATCTTCACCAAGGCTGCGGACGTGGGCGCCGACCTCGTCGGCAAGGTCGAGGCGGGCATCCCCGAGGACGATCCCCGCAACCCGGCGACCATCGCCGACAACGTGGGGGACAACGTCGGCGACTGCGCGGGCATGGCGGCGGACCTCTTCGAGTCCTACGAGGTGACCCTCGTCGCCTCCATCATCCTCGGCGTCTCCGCCTTCAACTCCATCGGCGCCAACCCGGCCCTCGGGCTCGTCTTCCCGCTCATCGCCCGGGCGATCGGCGTCCTCTCCTCGATCGTCGGTGTCTTCGCCGGCCGGGCGCGGGAGACGGACGCGAGCGGGCTGCCCGCCATCCGGCGCGGCTTCCTCACGGCCGGCGTCCTCACCCTCATCGGCACGCTCGCCGTCGCGGTCACGTACATCGGGAACGCCAACTTCAGCGAGGGGTGGCGGGTCTTCGGGGCGGTCGCCGTCGGGCTCGTCCTCGCCCAGATCGCCAGCGCCATCACCGAGTACTTCACGTCGACGGAGAAGGAGCCGGTGCGGGAGATCGCCGAGTCGGCGACGACCGGCCCGGCGACGACCGTCCTCTCCGGCATCAGCTCGGGGCTGGAGAGCTCGGTGTGGGCGATCGTCGCCATCGCCGGCGCCCTCGGGGTCGCCATCGCCCTCGGCGGCGGCAACCTCCA
>JACFNY010000183.1 GCA_019454625.1 Sphingomonadaceae bacterium | reverse complement strand
CGGGCGGGCGCGAATCGAACGGTACGCAAGACGGCAAACCTCCGGCGGAAGACACGCCCCCTCCTTACCCCATCCCGATGAACAGTCGCCGACGCGCGACGCTTTTTCGGCGCGCAATGCGGGCATTTCGTCGCGCGCCCGGCGGGCTGCGTTTTCCGCCTCGTGCTGCCTTGCAACATGAAGGGGTGCGTGCTAGTCGGCGCCCGCCGGTGTGAAGGGGGTGCTTTCGCGCGCCCTTTTCATTTATGCGCAGGCAATTCGACATCCGGGCTTACACCGAACGAGACCCAAGAGGACGCGTGGATACAGGCGGCAATACAGGAAGCAGGGCACACGGGCTTTCGGGGCGTTACGCCACCGCGCTGTTCGACCTCGCCCGCGACGGAAAGGCCATCGAGGCCGTCGAGACGAGCCTTGCGGCGGTGCGCGCCGCGCTCACCGAATCGGACGATTTCCGGGCGCTGACGCAGTCGCCGCGCGTCGGTCGCGATGAAGCCGCCAAGGCCGTCGCCGCCGTCGCCAAGGCGCTGAAGCTCGACCCGCTCACCGCGAAGTTCCTCGGCGTGCTCGCCGAGAACCGCCGCCTCGGCGCGCTCTCCGCGATCATCCGCGACTACAACGGCCTTGCCGCCGCTCACCGGGGCGAAGTCACCGCAGAGGTCACGTCGGCTCATGCGCTGACGGCGAAGCAGCAGGACGCGCTGAAGGCGAAGCTCAAGGCCGGCCTCGGCCGCGACGTGGCGCTCGACGTCAACGTCGACCCCGCCATCCTCGGCGGCCTCGTCGTCAAGGTCGGCAGCCGCATGATCGACAGTTCAATCCGTACCAAGCTTGGCGCGATGGCGCAGGCGATGAAAGGCTAAGGCAAGATGGATATCCGCGCCGCCGAGATTTCGGCCATCATCAAGGATCAGATCGCCAATTTCGGCACCGAGGCGCAGGTCTCGGAAGTCGGGCAGGTGCTGTCGGTCGGCGACGGCATCGCGCGCGTCCACGGCCTCGACAACGTCCAGGCGGGCGAAATGGTCGAGTTCCCGGGCGGCATCAAGGGCATGGCGCTGAACCTCGAGGTCGACAACGTCGGCGTCGTGATCTTCGGATCGGACGCGTCGATCAAGGAAGGCGACACCGTCAAGCGCACCGGCGACATCGTCGACGTGCCGGTCGGCAAGGGCCTGCTCGGCCGCGTCGTCGACGCGCTCGGCAACCCGATCGACGGCAAGGGACCCATTGAAGCCACCGAGCGCCGCCTCGTCGAGGTGAAGGCGCCGGGCATCATCCCGCGGAAGTCGGTGCACGAGCCGGTGCAGACCGGCCTCAAGGCGCTCGACGCGCTCGTCCCCGTGGGCCGTGGCCAGCGCGAGCTGATCATCGGCGACCGCCAGACCGGCAAGACCGCCGTCGCGCTCGACACGTTCATCAACCAGAAGACGGTGAACGCCAGCGGCGACGAATCGAAGAAGCTGTACTGCATCTACGTCGCCGTCGGTCAGAAGCGCTCGACCGTCGCGCAGATCGTGCGCGCGCTCGAAGAGAACGGCGCGATGGAATATTCGATCGTCGTCGCCGCCACGGCGTCCGAACCGGCGCCGCTGCAGTTCCTCGCGCCCTACACGGGCTGCGCGATGGGCGAGTATTTCCGCGACAACGGGATGCACGCCGTAATCGTGTACGACGACCTTTCCAAGCAGGCCGTCGCCTACCGCCAGATGTCGCTGCTGCTGCGCCGTCCGCCGGGCCGCGAAGCCTATCCGGGCGACGTGTTCTATCTCCACTCGCGCCTTCTGGAGCGCGCCGCGAAGCTCAACGACGCGAACGGCAACGGCTCGCTGACGGCCCTCCCCGTGATCGAGACGCAGGCGGGCGACGTGTCGGCCTACATCCCGACGAACGTGATCTCGATCACCGACGGCCAGATCTTCCTTGAAACCGACCTGTTCAACGCCGGTATCCGCCCGGCCATCAACGTCGGCCTCTCGGTCAGCCGCGTCGGTTCCGCCGCGCAGACCAAGGCGATGAAGAAGGTCGCGGGCTCGATCAAGCTGGAGCTGGCACAGTACCGCGAAATGGCGGCGTTCGCGCAGTTCGGCTCGGACCTCGACCCCTCGACGCAGCGGCTTCTGAACCGCGGCGCGCGCCTCACCGAGCTTCTGAAGCAGCCGCAGTTCTCGCCGATGCCGGTGGAAGAGCAGGTCGCCTCGATCTTCGCGGGCGTGAACGGCTACCTCGACGGCGTGCCCGTGAACGCGGTGACGCGCTTCGAGAGCGCCCTCCTCTCCGACCTGCGCGCCAACCACGGCGCGGTGCTGAAGGACATCCGCGACACGGGTGCGCTTTCGGACGAAACCACGGCCAAGCTGCACGAGATCCTCAAGGAATTCGTGCGGACCTTCGCATAAGGCCAACGCTGGATGGCAAGCCTCAAATCCCTCAAGCTCCGGATCGCCTCGGTCAAATCGACCCAGAAGATCACGAAGGCGATGAAGATGGTGGCCGCCGCCAAGCTGCGGCGCGCGCAGGAAGCCGCCGAGGCGGGCCGTCCCTACGCGAGCCGGATCGAGGCGGTCGTCGCCTCGCTCGGCGCACGCGTCACGCCGGGGCCGCAGACCACCAAGATGCTGACGGGCACGGGCAAGGCGGAAACCTATCTCCTCGTCGTCTGCACGTCGGACCGCGGCCTTGCCGGTGCGTTCAACGCGAACATCGTGAAGGCGGCGCGCCAGCGCGCGCAGGCGCTGGTCGATGCGGGCAAGACGGTGAAGTTCTACCTCGTCGGCAAGAAGGGCGGCGCGGTCATCCGCCGCCTGTTCCCCGGCACGATCATCGCCTCCACCGAGTTCGCGGGCGTCAAGCAGATCGGCTTCGAGCACGCCGCGCCGATCGCCGACGACATCGCCGCGCGCTATGAGGCGGGCGAGTTCGACGTGGCCTACCTCTACTACGCGAAGTTCCAGTCGGCGCTGGTGCAGGAGCCGACCGAGCAGCAGGTCCTCCCCGTTCCGGTCGAGACCGGCGGCGGCGAGGCGGCAGCCGGCGCGTCCGGCGCGGTCGAGTACGAGCCGGACGAGGAAGCCATCCTCGCCGATCTGCTGCCGCGCAACCTCTCGGTCCAACTCTTCCGCGCGCTGCTGGAAAACGCCGCGTCCGAGCAGGGCAGCCGCATGACCGCGATGGACAACGCCACGCGCAACGCCGGCGACATGATCAACCGCCTGTCGATCCAGTACAATCGGCAGCGCCAGGCGGCGATCACCACCGAACTCGTCGAGATCATTTCGGGCGCCGAAGCGCTCTAGTCAGATACGAAGGCAAGGAACAGACCCATGGCCAAGACGACCAACAACACCGGCCGCATCGCGCAGGTCATCGGCGCCGTCGTCGACGTGCAGTTCGACAACGCGCTGCCGGCGATCCTTTCGGCGCTGGAAACGCAGAACCAGGGCAAGCGCCTCGTCCTCGAGGTCGCGCAGCACCTCGGCGAGAACATGGTCCGCACCATCGCCATGGACGCGACGGACGGCCTGACGCGCGGCCAGGAAGTGACCGACACGGGCGCGCAGATCAGCGTGCCGGTCGGCCCGCAGACGCTCGGGCGCATCCTCAACGTCATCGGCGAGCCGATCGACGAGCGCGGCCCGGTGAACGCCACCGCGACCGCCCCGATCCACGCCGAGGCCCCGCTGTTCGTCGACCAGTCGACGGAGACCAGCATCCTCGTCACCGGCATCAAGGTCATCGACCTGCTCGCGCCTTACGCGAAGGGCGGCAAGATCGGCCTGTTTGGCGGCGCGGGCGTCGGCAAGACCGTGCTCATCCAGGAGCTGATCAACAACATCGCCAAGGGCCACGGCGGCACCTCGGTGTTCGCGGGCGTCGGCGAGCGCACCCGCGAGGGCAACGACCTCTATCACGAGTTCCTCGACGCGGGCGTCATCGCCAAGGACGCCGACGGCAACCCGACGCCGGAAGGCTCCAAGGTCGCCCTCGTGTTCGGCCAGATGAACGAGCCGCCGGGGGCCCGCGCGCGCGTCGCGCTTTCGGGCCTGACGATCGCCGAGTATTTCCGCGACGTCGAAGGCCAGGACGTGCTGTTCTTCGTCGACAACATCTTCCGCTTCACGCAGGCAGGCTCGGAAGTGTCGGCGCTGCTCGGCCGCATCCCCTCGGCGGTGGGCTACCAGCCGACGCTCGCCACCGACATGGGCGCGCTGCAGGAGCGCATCACCACCACGACCAAGGGCTCGATCACCTCGGTGCAGGCCATCTACGTGCCGGCCGACGACTTGACCGACCCGGCGCCGGCGACGACCTTCGCCCACCTCGACGCGACGACCGTGCTGTCGCGCGCCATCTCGGAGCTGGGCATCTACCCGGCGGTCGACCCGCTCGACTCGACCTCGCGCGTGCTCGAGCCGCGCGTCGTGGGCCAGGAGCATTACGAGACGGCCCGGCGCGTTCAGGAAGTCCTCCAGAAGTACAAGTCGCTTCAGGACATCATCGCCATTCTCGGCATGGACGAGCTTTCCGAAGAGGACAAGCTGACCGTCAGCCGCGCCCGCAAAATCCAGCGCTTCCTCTCGCAGCCGTTCCACGTCGCCGAGGTCTTCACCGGCATCCCCGGCAAGTTCGTGGCGATCGAGGACACGGTGAAGTCGTTCAAGGCGGTCGTGGACGGTGAGTACGACCACCTGCCGGAAGCCGCCTTCTACATGGTCGGCGGCATCGACGAGGCGGTCGAGAAGGCCAAGAAGATGGCGGCGGAAGCGGCCTAAATGGCGGACAACCTCCACTTCGAGCTGGTGAGCCCCGAGCGGCTTCTGCGCTCCGGCGACGTCCACATGGTGGTCGTGCCGGGTGCGGAAGGCGACTTCGGCGTGCTCGCGGGCCAT
>JACFNY010000182.1 GCA_019454625.1 Sphingomonadaceae bacterium | reverse complement strand
AGACCGATGCCGGCCTCCTCGCCGCGGGTTTTGTCCGCGAGGGTGGTAATCTCGTGCTGCGCGGCGAGGGGCGGCTGCAATGAGGCGTTTTGCGGTCCTGCTCGGCGCGCTCGCCGCCTCGGCGTGTGGTGGTACGCGCGGCCCGGCGCCGCGCCCGCCGGCGACCAGCATTTCCGCCGAACGCCCGCTCGCTGAGCTGCCGCAGCAGGAGCTTCAGCAGGGCCAGTGCGGCATGGCGCTCTGGCAGCGCACCGAGCCTGCGCGCCGGATCGCCTACATTCTGGATGAGCCGCCGAGCGCCCGCATCGTCGACGGCGGTAAGGTCGTCGCGCTCGCGCGCACGGCGTCGGAGGGTGATCTCATCGTCCGCCACGCGCCCGTGCAGCGCTTCGCGGGTGCCGGGCACAGCCTCACCATCGACGTCCGCATCGAGCAGCGCGAGGGCCTGCTTGCGGGCGCGGTCATTCCCGAAGGCACGCTGACCTGGCAGTCGGCGCGCGGCTCAGTGGTGCTGCCGGTGTTCGGCCTGATCGGCTGCCGTTAGTTGCGCGCGGCGGTCGCCGTCGTCTGCAACGCCGACTTCGCGACATCGTGCGCGGAGACGACGCGTCCGTCCGAAAGCACGAGCTGCATGTCGTCTTCCTCCAGCACCTTCGCGTAAAGGTCCCGCGCCGCGAGGTCGCGGTCGGTCACGCGGTAGATCTGCGCGAGATTGAGCAGGCGTGCGGGATCGTCGGCATCCGTGCGCATCAGCTGTGATTCCGCCTTCTCCCAATTGCCCTTCATCATCGCGGCATAGCCGAGCGAACCCGGCGTATAGCCGATCTCGGACTGCTGGGTGGGCGACGTGGTGCAGCCCGCGAGGAGCGCGGCGGCGGCAACGGCGGCAAACGCAAGTTTCATGGCGGACACTCCCTCGGTACTGGCCCTCGACTCAGGAACCCCTCTTTGCTCGAACATTACAATTTTGTGACAATCCCGTAAATGAAATATTACATTTTTATGACAGTGTCGGGGCCGGAGCAGAAAACGGGGCTAGGGCGCCCCCAAGACTTTGTATTTTGTTCAGCCGGGCGGCTTCGCGCATAGAGCGGTCCCATGACGCGTCTCACCCATCTCGATCGCTTGGAATCCGAAAGCCTGCACATTTTCCGCGAGGTCGTTGCGGAGTGCGAGAAGCCGGTGATGCTGTATTCGATCGGCAAGGATTCCGCCGTGATGCTGCATCTGGCGAAGAAGGCCTTCTATCCAGCGCCGCCGCCGTTCCCGCTGCTGCACGTCGATACCACGTGGAAATTCCGCGCCATGTACGACCTGCGCGAGAAGTCCGCGGCGGAGGCGGGCATGGAGCTTCTCGTCTGGCACAACCCGGAGGCGAAGGAGCGGGGCATCAACCCGTTCGAGCACGGCTCGGCGCTCCACACCGACCTCTGGAAGACCGAGGGGCTGAAGCAGGCGCTCGATCACTACGGCTTCGACGCGGCGTTCGGCGGCGCGCGCCGCGACGAGGAGGCGAGCCGCGCCAAGGAGCGGATCATGAGCTTCCGCACCGCCACGCACCGCTGGGATCCCAAGAACCAGCGCCCGGAACTCTGGAACCTCTACAACGTCCGCAAGAACAAGAGCGAGAGCATCCGCGTGTTCCCGCTGTCGAACTGGACCGAACTCGACATCTGGCAATATATCCACCGCGAGAGCATCCCGATCGTGCCGCTCTACTTCTCGGAGGAACGACCCACCGTGCGCCGTGGCGACCTGCTGCTGATGGTGGACGATGACCGCTTCCCGCTCGCCGAGGGCGAGACGCCGGAGATGCGCTCGATCCGCTTCCGCACGCTCGGCTGCTATCCGCTGACGGGCGCGGTCGAAAGCCGCGCGGCGACGCTGCCCGAGATCATCCAGGAGATGCTGCTCACCACCACGTCGGAACGACAGGGCAGGGCCATCGACCACGATCAGGCCGCCTCGATGGAGAAGAAGAAGCAGGAGGGGTATTTCTGATGGCCCTCGAAGTCTACGGTTCCTCCGCGCTCATCGAGAGCGACATCGAGGCGTACCTCGAAAGCCACGAGAATAAGTCGCTGCTGCGTTTCATCACCTGCGGCAGCGTCGACGACGGCAAGTCAACGCTGATCGGCCGGCTTCTCTATGATTCCAAGATGATCTTCGAGGATCAGCTCGCGAAGCTCGCGGCGGATTCGAAGACAGTCGGCACGCAGGGCGGCGCGCTCGATTTCGCGCTGCTCGTCGACGGCCTCGCCGCCGAGCGCGAGCAGGGCATCACCATCGACGTCGCCTACCGCTTTTTCGCGACCGACAAGCGCAAGTTCATCGTCGCCGACACCCCCGGCCACGAGCAGTATACGCGCAACATGGTGACGGGCGCCTCCACGGCGGATCTCGCCGTCATCCTCATCGACGCGCGCAAGGGCGTGCTCACGCAGACGCGCCGCCACACCTATCTCGCGCACCTGCTCGGCATCCGCAACCTCGTGCTCGCGGTCAACAAGATGGACCTCGTCGGCTACGACCGTGCCGTCTTCGACCGCATCGTGATGAACTACAGGGCGTTCGCCTCGGAGATCGGGATCGCGCGGTTCACCGCCATACCGATCTCGGGCCTTGCCGGGGACAACATCGGCAGCCGCAGCGCGAACACGCCGTGGTACGAAGGCCCGAGCCTCGTCGAGCACCTTGAAACCGTTGAGGTGGACGGCACCGCCCGGCAGGCGGGCCCCTTGCGGATGCCCGTGCAGTGGGTGAACCGCCCGGACCTCGATTTCCGCGGTTTCGCGGGGCTGATCGCGGCCGGAAGCGTGAAGCCGGGCGATGCGGTGCGTGTCGTGCCCTCGGGCAAGACGTCGAACGTCGCGCGCATCGTCACGGCGGGCGGCGACCTCGACGAGGCGGTGGCGGGCCAGTCGATCACGCTGACGCTCGCCGACGAGATCGACTGCTCGCGCGGCGACGTGATCGTCTCGGCGGATTCGCCCTTGGAAATCGCCGACCAGTTCGAGGCGACGGTCGTCTGGATGGCGGACGCGAAGATGCTACCCGGCCGCCCCTATTGGCTGAAGCTCGGCACCACCACCGTCTCGGCGACGATCACCGAGCCGAAGTACGAGGTGAACGTCAACACGCTCGAGAAGCTCGCGGCGAAGACGCTTGATCTCAACGCCATCGGCGTCGTCAACATCGCGCTCGGCAAGCCGATCCCGTTCGCACCCTATGCGGAAAGCCGCGAGCTCGGCGGCTTCATCCTCATCGACCGGATGACGAACGCTACGGTCGGCGCGGGCCTCATCCACTTCGCGCTCAGGCGCTCGCAGAACATCCACTGGCAGGCGGCGGACGTGACGCGCGAGGCGCACGCCGTGCAGAAGGGCCAGCAGCCGAAGCTGCTCTGGTTCACCGGCCTCTCCGGCGCTGGCAAGTCCACGATCGCGAACCTTGTCGAGAAGAAGCTGCACGCCCTCGGCAAGCACACCTTCCTGCTCGACGGCGACAACGTCCGCCACGGGCTCAACAAGGACCTCGGCTTCACCGAGGCCGACCGCGTGGAAAACATCCGCCGCGTCGGCGAGGTCGCCAAGCTGATGACGGACGCGGGCCTCATCGTGCTCACCGCCTTCATCTCGCCGTTCCGTGCCGAGCGGCAGATGGTGCGCGCGATGCTGCTCGAGGGCGACTTCATCGAGGTGTTCATCGACACGCCGCTCGCCGAGGCCGAGAAGCGCGACGTCAAGGGCCTCTACAAGAAGGCCCGCGCCGGCCAGCTCCGCAACTTCACCGGCATCGACAGCCCCTACGAAGCGCCCGAGGCACCGGAGATCCGCATCGACACCACGCGAATGTCGCCGGAGGACGCCGCCGACGCCATCGTGGAACGGCTGCTGAAGGCCTGATCTTCAGGGCCACCCTCCCGGAATGAAGGGCGGACCCGGCGGCTCCGACCTGCCATGTCTCGCCGGGTTTCACAGTCGAGGGACGACACACGCATGAAGGACGATCCGCGCCGCCGCCACGTCGCCGCTTATCCGTTTCGGATCGAGCTGGTGCCGCGCTTCGGCGACATGGACCTCAACCGCCATCTGAACAACGTCGCGGTCGCGCGCTTCTACGAGGAGGCGCGCGTCCGCTTCCATTTCAGCCTGCATGAGCGGCCGGGCCTTGAACGCTTCCGCGTGTTCATCGCGCATATCGCCATCGACTATCTCGCCGAGGGCAACTGGCCCGATCCGTTGGAGGTTGGCGTCGGGGTCGTCCACGTCGGCGGGTCCTCCTACCGGCTCGGTCTCGGCATGTTCCAGCGCGGCGCCTGCATCGGGCTTTGCGATTCGGTGCTCGTGCACCTCGGCGAAGGCGGCAGCGCGCCTTTGCCGCCGCTGCTACGCTCAGCCCTTGAAGGCTTGCGCCTCCGCGCGGAGTGAACGGCGCGACAGCCACCAGAAGCGGGTGAGCAGGAAACCCGCCGAGACCACGCTGGCGATCACCACGGCCCAGACGAGGCCGATCAGCCCCATGCCGAGCGGCAATGCCAGCGCGTAGCCGAGCGGCAGCATCACCGCCGCGTAGCTGATCGTGTGCGTGAGTGTCGGCAGTCACACGTCGTCGCGGGCCCGGAGCGCGTTCGCGGCGACGACCTGCAATCCGTCCACGACGAAGAACAATGTCGAAAGCGTCATGGCGGGCACGGCCAGCACGGCGAGCGCCGGATCGGCCGTGTAGGCGCTCACGATCGTCTCCGGCAGCAGCGCCACGATCGCCGCGATCACGACGAGCACGGACCCGGTCGCCGCGAGCCCCGTCATACCCGACCGGCGGACGGCGCGGGCTGAGCGTTCGCCGTAGCCGCGCCCGACGAGCACCGCCGTTGCCGAGGCGAAGCCGAGCGGCACCATGAAGACGACCGCGGCGACGTTGAACACCACCGCCCATGCCGCCGCCTCGAGCCCGCCGA
>JACFNY010000181.1 GCA_019454625.1 Sphingomonadaceae bacterium | reverse complement strand
GAAAGACCCGTTCCATGCCGTCCGACCTCAAGCGCATCCTCCTCGCCGCCGCGCTCGCCGCCGCCGCCGCCGGCGCCGCGGCGCCCGCGAAGCGCGCACCCGACATGCCCGGCGCACCGCCGGCCGCCGCCGCCGCGGTCCACGCTGCCGGGCCGATCGTCGTCGCCGAGCACCGGCCGCGCCGGATTCGGATCGGGCGGTGCGGCGAGGACGCGGTGCCGTTCGCCGATCTTCTGGAAATATGACGTTCACCGTCTTTGTCTCTGGCGCTTTTCCCGCGCCGGACGTAGGCAAGACGCACTGAATCCATCAGGCAGGAGGCAGACACATGGCGACTCCCCCAACGATTACACGCGTTCAGCTCGGCGGTTCCAACGACCCGACCTTCGTCATCAAGGACGGCGAGACCTATTACGTCACCCAGTCGGTCGCGGCCTATGATCTCAAGCAGGCGAAGTCCGATCAGGAGAAGACGGACGTCGAGGCGCTGATCCGGATCTTCGAAGCTGCGAAGAAGGCGGGCGATTCGGTCGAGGCCGTGAAGCTGCCGAAATCCAACAACGTGATGTCCTTCCAGCAGACCTGGTTCGGCAACCGCTAGAGCATCGTGCGGAAAAGTGGGAACCGGTTTTCCGCGAAGAACGATGCGACCGCAAAGATATGGAGCAGGCAGCGTGATTCCGGAATCGCGCTGCCTGCTCTAGACCGGAACGCAGGCTTGTGACGCAGGGTTACGCTGCCGGAAACCGGCGGCGGACGGTTTCTTGCGGCTATGCCGCACCGGCGCCCGCGTGGCTGCCGCTGGTGCCGCCGTCCGACCGCTGGCGCGCGGTCGACGCCGCCGCGTTGCTGTCGCGTCTCGGCCCGGCGCTCGACTGGGCGGGCGTCACCCGGATCGGCGAGGTGACGCATCTCGACCGCATCGGCCTGCCCGTGTTTCAGGCGGTGCGGCCGATGAGCCGGTCGCTCGCCGTGCATCAGGGCAAGGGGCGGTGCGAGGCCGACGCACGCATATCCGCCGCGATGGAGGCGATCGAGGGGGCCTGCGCGGAATCCGTGCAGGCGGACGGGCCGCTGTGCCGCTTCGACGACCTCGCCGAAGACGCCCGCCTGCCCCGCTTCCTCGATTACGGCGAAGTGCGGCCGAGCCAGTCGGGCTGGGCGGACGCCCCGATCCGCTGGCACGCGGCGGAGCGCTTCCCGGAGGGCGGCCGCGTCTTCGTGCCCTTCGACACGGTCTCGGTGGATTTCACCTTCGAGGGCGACAGCCCGTTCGCGCGGTCGAGCCTCGGCCTCGGCGCGGGGGCGAGCCTCGAGGACGCCACCGTCGCCGCGCTTCTGGAGCGGATCGAGCGCGACGCACAGGCGTACTGGCTGAAAAGCGGCATGTCCGGGCAGGCGCGGGCGCGGGTCGACGCGCAGACCATCGAGGCGCCGTGGTTCCGCGCGCTCGCGGAGCACCTCGCCGGCCTCGGCATCGCCGTCGCCGTCTACGTGGTGGAGGGCGCCGGGCGGCTGCCCGTCGTCATGTGCCGTCTCGACGACCCGGGCTATGCGCCCTCGTTCCTCGGCGCCGCCTGCCGTCCCGACCCCGACGACGCGCTGTTCCGCGCCTTCGCCGAGGCGGCGCAGTCGCGCCTCACCATCATCAGCGGCGCGCGCGACGACATCGCGCCGGAGGAACCGACCGAGGCCGGGCACCGCGCGCTCGGCGCGCCGACCGGCGCGAGCACGGACTGGCGCCGCGTCCGCGACGCCTGGTCCGAACGCCCGTCGCTCGACACGCTATACGCGCGCCTTGCGCGGGACGGCGTGCGCGACATGGCGCGCTGCGACCTCTCCCCGCCCTGCGGCGACGTCCATGTCGTCCGGCTGTGGATGCCGGGTATGCTGGGCTCCGAACAATGCCTCTAAGCGTATACATCGGCCCGACGCTCCCGCCCGCGAATCGCCCCGCCGCCGACAACATCGTCTACTTCCCCCCCGCCACCGCCGGAGACATGCTGGCCCTCGCGAAGCAGCCGCCCCACCGCGTCCTCCTCATCGACGGCATCTTCGAAGCCGCCCGCCCGCCCTGGCACAAGGAGATCCTCGTCCTCCTCGCCGAAGGCTTCGACGTCTGGGGCGCCGCCAGTCTCGGCGCGCTCCGCGCCGCCGAGCTGCACCGCTTCGGGATGCGCTCCGAAGGCCCCATCGCGCAGGCTTATGCGACAGGCCGCATCATTGGCGACGACGAGGTCGCGGTCGCCCATGCTCCCGCCACATTCGGTCACCGCGCGCTTTCGCTGGCGCAGGTCGATGTCCGCGCCTCCCTCACCGCCGCGCTCCGCACCCGCGTGCTGACGGGGGACGAAGCCCGCCGTCTGCGCGCCGCATCGCACGCGATCTTCTTCAAGGACCGCACGATGCCCGCGCTGCTCTCCGCTGCCGCGGGCTTGCTGCCGCCGGACCGCGCGGCGCGTTTCACCGCGTGGCTGCCCGCCGGCTTCGTCTCGCAGAAGGCCCGAGACGCGCAGGCCGCCATCGCCGCCGCACTTGCCGCGCCGTTCGCGCCCTGCCGTCGTCCCCCGCCGCCCGAGACGCTGTTCCTCAAGCGGCTTCGGGATGAGCGTCCCTGAGCACGGGGCCGAGATACGACGAGAACAGCGACCACTGCTCGGCCTTCCGGAACGGCAGGTGCGCGCGCAGCCACGAGACCATGTTGCCGTCCGTCATCGGCGCGTCGGGCGACCAGATCGCCGCGATGCGCCGCCGCCACGCCGCTGCCATCGCCGGGCCCGCCGGGTGCCCGACCGCGCAGCTCGCGAGCACGCCGTAGAGGTCGGCGAACAGCGTCGGCTCCACGATCAGGTCGAAATAGGCGACCGCCTCGTCGGGCTTTCTCTGCATCAGCTTCAGGAAGCCGAGGTCCTCGAAGAAATTGTCGTTGGGCAGCGGATCGAGATCGAGGCAGCGTTGCAGATAGTCGCCGCCCTTCGCGTGCTCGCCGAGGAAGATGAGGCCGAACGCTGCTTCCTTGATCCGCTCCGAATGATAGGGGTTCAGCTCCACCGCCTTTTCGAAATGCGCGTATGCGGCATCCCACCCGCCGCGCCAGAGCTGGCACCAGCCCATCACCGTGTAGCCGTGGATATGGCCGCGATCGAGCGACAGCGAGGTCTTCGCGAGTTCGAAGGCGCGCACGCGGTTCGGTGCGGGGTCCACGCCGGCGACCTTGTAGAAATAGTTGGTGTTGTAGAGCCGGATGAGATGCGGATAGGCGACGGCGAGTTCCGGCGCGTCGGCGATCACGCCTTCCAGCAGCCATGCGGCCTCCTTCGCCTCCGCGAGCGTCGATGCCGTGCGGGCGCGGTGACGGGCGACGAGGTAGCGGTCATAGACGGCGCTCGGCTGCGCGCGCGGCACGGCGTCGCGCTCGACGCGCGGCGTCACCGCGCCGATGATCCGGTCCACCATCGCGTCGATGGCTTCCTGGAGATCATGAATCTCGATCGACACGGGATTCGACCAGACGACCGAACGATCCGACAGGCGCGTTAGCACCGGCGTCACCCGCATGTGCGAGCCCGACTGCCGGAGCGTCGCGGTGAGGGCATAGGCGATCGTTCCCGCGCCGAACATCGGCACCTCGTCCGATGAGGGCATACGGTCCTCCACCAGCACGCGCAGGTCCTTGAAGCGGGAGAGGCCGGACAGCACCTCCTCGCGCACGCCGTCAGCGAGATGCAGCAGGCTGCCCGCGAAGCCGGTTTCGACGAACGGGCACACCAGCAGCAGCGGCGGCCCGTCATGCGCGGGGAGCCCCGGAAGCTCGGACGCGGCCGGGGCGACCGGCTCGATCGTCACCGGCGCGCCGGCGACCGCAGCGAGCGCCTCGAGCGCGGCGGGACCGGGCACGGTGCCCAGCTCGGCGGCGAGATAGTCGCGCAGCTTCTGGAAGCGGCGATGGGCGATCGGCGCCGCGCCGCGCATCGCATCGGCGCGCATGGCGAGAACGGTGACCTCCTCGTCGCCCGGATCGCGCAGCAGATAATGGTCGGCGATGCGCCGCGCCGATTCGGCATCGCCGGTTTCGATGGCGCGCGCGAGACCGCGCCGCGCCGCATCGGCGAGCCGCGCATCGAAATCGGCGCGCGCAAGCATGAGCCACTCGTCATATTCGTCACTGACGAACAGCCCGCCGAGCAGCTGTTCCCGCCCCGCCGCCTCGATCGCGTCCGCGATGCTTGCGGGCGGCCCCGCGATCGCTGTCTCGATGTCGGCGACATCGCTCACCCAGCCGTCGCTCAGCGAGACGCTTTCCCGGTCCGAGGACAGGATGTCGACGCCGCTCGCCGCACCGGCGCTTCGCACTTCGAGCAGGCATTGCCGCAGGCTGCCGCGCGCCTGCGCCTCGCCGCGATCCCCCCAGAAGAGGTCGGCGAGCCGGGCGCGCGGCGCCATGTACCCGCGCGAGAGGGCGAGATAGGCGACAAGCGCGCGGGCGCGTTTGGAGCGCGGCGTGACATCCGTGCCGCCGACGCTGAACCGCACCTCTCCCAAGAGCTGCAAACGCAAATGCGCGCCACCGCCGCTTGGCGATGTCTCCCTGTTCACGACCGACCCCGACTGCTTCTTTTTTAGAGTTGCGCCATTCTGGCACGCGAATTCTTCACGTCAAACGGTGAGTTGGGCGCCTTGGGCGTTGACACGCCCGCCCTCTTGACGCAGGTCGACGCGCGATCCGGCTCCATGAGGCCGGGCCAGCTTTCCGGAGGATGCGCATGAAGGTCCTGGTGCCCGTGAAGCGGGTGATTGATTACAACGTGAAGGCGCGGGTGAAGTCCGACCAGTCGGGCGTCGAGCTTGCCAACGTCAAGATGAGCATGAACCCGTTCGACGAGATTGCCGTCGAGGAGGCGATCCGCCTGAAGGAAAAGGGTGCGGCGACCGAGATCGTCGTGGTTTCCATCGGCGTCCAGCAATGCCA
>JACFNY010000180.1:4677-4982 GCA_019454625.1 Sphingomonadaceae bacterium | reverse complement strand
CGGCGCCGAGGGGAGCCTCGGCTGCGAGGAAACCGTAGAGCCGGTGCGGCGCGCGCGCGGTTTCGGCGGGCGAGGGGCGGGCGGAGAGCACGCAGAGATCGCGATAGCACTGGCTCGCATCCGCATTGATGATGACACCGCGCCGCGTTTCCGCCATGCGCAGCGCGAACGCCGACTTGCCGCTGGCAGTCGGTCCTGCAATGACCGCCAGCGGCGGCAAGGAAGGCGAGGCCATGAAGCTTGTTACAATCGTGGGTTCGGAGCGTCTATCCGCCGGTGACGTGAGCGCCGCGCGCGACGCTGCT
>JACFNY010000180.1:0-4666 GCA_019454625.1 Sphingomonadaceae bacterium | reverse complement strand
AGGCCGGGGCCGTCCGCTGGGAGGAAGCCGGGGCGGTCGCCGAGTTCTCGGGAAGCGGTCCGGCCACAGCGGTGCGCGACGCGGTGGAGACCGCCGTCCCCCACGCCGACGTCGTCGTTCAGGCGGCGGCGGAGCGCAGGCGGCGCCTGTTCATCGCCGACATGGATTCGACGATGATCACGGTCGAATGCATCGACGAGCTTGCCGATTACGCGGGGCTCAAGGCCGAGATCAGCGCGGTGACCGAGGCGGCGATGCGCGGCGAGATCGACTTCGCCGGGGCGCTCGAACGCCGCGTCGCGCTGCTTGCGGAGCTGCCCGTCGCCTCCATCGACGACTGCCTGCGCGACCGCGTGCGCCTGTCGCCCGGCGCCCGGACGCTGGTACGGACGCTCCGGCGGCACGGTGTCTATACGCTGCTCGTTTCGGGCGGCTTCACCCGCTTTACCGGGCCGGTTGCCGAGATGATCGGCTTCGACGAGGCCCGCGCCAACGTGCTCGAAACGCACGGCGACGTGCTTACGGGAAAGGTGGTGCCGCCGATCGTGGACGCGAACGCCAAGCGCGACGCGCTGACCGGCACGGCGCGGGACAGGGGCATCGCGCTCGCCGAGACGATTGCGATCGGTGACGGTGCGAACGACCTGCTGATGGTGGAAGCGGCGGGCCTCGGCGTCGCCTATCACGCCAAGCCGAAGCTCGCGGATGCGGCGGACATGCGGATTCGCCGCGGCGACCTCACCGTGCTGCTGCACGCGCTCGGCATTCCGCGCACGGATTGGGTGGACGCCTGAACCTCTAGCGCCGCGCGCGGTCCCGCCGGGTCGCGATGAGGACGCGGACGCCGATCGCGCCCTCGCGGATCAGCTCGATCCGCCTCAGCCAGCGCTCGCCTTCCGCAAGCAGGTGCGGGATCAATACCTGTCCCTCCGGCTCGCGGTGCAGCGCGCGAATCCGGTCGATCGCGCCGCCCCAGCTGTATTCGACCTCGGCGGCATAGTCGGCGGAGATGTCGCTGACCGCGACGACGGAGAGGCGCGCGTCCTCCACCAGCCGCGAAAGCGTCTCCACGGTGCGCAGGCGCGGCCGCGCGGGCTCCGCCTCCGCCCATTCGCGGTAGCGCGGCGATGCCGTCTGGCGGTCGTCGGCCATCACGAGGCTGCGCACCGCGACCTGTCTGCCGGGCACGAGCGTTTCGCACTGGCTGCGGAGCAGCGTCGTCAGCGGTTCTCCGCGCTCGGCGATGCCGTCGACGAGGATGAAGTCGGCGTCCGGCAGCAGGGGGCCGTCGGCGGCGCGCAGCAGCGTGACGCGCCCGTCCGAAGCGTCGGCTAGCGGCTTCTGCGTCTCGGCAGCGAGCACGGTGCAGCCGACCCCCGCATGGAGTTCGCTGGCGACGCCGCCGAGTTCCGCGCCGAGGTGAAGGACGCGGCTCCGCTGCCCCAGTCCCGCGCGCGCCGACAGCGCCCTGAGCTGGGATACGCCGCGCGGCGTCAGCGAACCGTGGCCCCACACGATCTGCGCGGCCGCCAGGCGTTCGGGCGGCCAGTTCGAGATTTCGGAAGGCTGCGGTGGTGCAGCCTGCACGCGGGGCAGGGAAGGCGGACGCGGCGAGCGAGCGGCGTCCTCGTTGGCGACGCACGCGGCGAGGCGGCGTTTCAGCTCGGCAAGGTCATAGCCTTCCCACCATGCGCGAAGGCGCTGCCGCAACGGTCCGGGCATCGGGATGCCGTCAGGCATCGAGAGTTGGGTCGACGGCCGCCGTCATCCCCGCGCAGAGCGAGGCGAGCGCGAATGTCGCGGCATCCTCGCCCACGGCGAACCGCAGCGCCGCGCCGTCCCGTCCGACGCGGACGACGCGCGCGCGAATCGCACCGGCGAGCGGATGGGAAAGCACGACCTGCTCGTCGATGTGGAGCACGTGGCCGGTTTCGACGAAGGCGCCGGCGGCGGAGACATCGCGGAGCGAGGCCCCGATCTCCACGCCCGCGGCGTGAAGCGTGCAGAAACGCCCGCTGCGTGCCGGAGCGGCATGGGGCCGCGGAAATTCCCGGATGTTGTTGCTGATCATTCGCCGTCTGCCCCGCACAAAAGCAACTCTCGGGACATACGGGTCCCGCGGGCGTCCAGAGCTAGCGCAAAGCCGTCGATGAAAGGTTAATTGGTGTGGACCGCGAAGCAGGCCCTGCCGGTGTCGCGCAGGCGCTGGCAGACGGCGTTCGCCTCGGCGGCGTCCGCGAAGCTGCCCGCCTGCAGCCGCACCATGTTACCGCCGACAGAGTAGGCCGGTTCGAGGCCGGAGACGATGCCCGGATGCTCGCGGCGCAGCGCCGTCCACGCCTCGCGCGCGCGCGCTTCCTGCGAGAAGGCGCCGAGCTGGATGCGCCATCCGCCGCCGCCGCTCACGGCGGCCGTCGGCGCGGCGGTGCGGGGCTGCGGGATTTCGGCGCTGGACACGATCGTCCGCGCCGGTGCGGCGACCGGGCGGGGGCTTACCGGGGCCGTAGCCGGGACGGCTGCTGCTGCCGCGGCCTTCGGCGCCGTCTCCTGCGGCTTGTCCGCCGCGATGGCGTTGTCGAGCTTGCGGGGTGCGGGAAGGGGCTTGCCGCTTGCGGCGAGCTTGTCGCCTGTCGTCATCGCTTCCGCCATCTCGCTGCCGCTCGCCCGGTCGGCGGGCGACAGGCTTGCCGTCATGGTGGCAAGCGCCCGCCCGGCCTGCGGAAGACCGGCATTGTTCGCCTGAGTCATATACGCATAGGCGAGGGGCCAGTTCTTCGGCAGCGTGTCGCCGTTGAAGTGGAGCACGCCGAGCATGTACTGCGCGCGGGCGTCGCGCTTCGCCGCCGCCTTCTGCCAGAGCGCCGCGGCCTCGGCCTTCTCGCCGCGCTGGGCGAGCAGGATGCCGAGGTTGGATTGGGCCGGCGCATGGCCCTTGTCGGCGGCACGGCGGTAGAAATCCTCCGCCTTCGCCTTGTCGAGCGGAACGCCGCGGCCGAGCTTGTAGGCCTGCCCCATGTTGAACAGCGCGTCGGGATCGCCCTTCGCCGCGAACGGCATCCATTCGACGACCGCGCCCTTGTAGTCGCCCGCCTGCCACTTGACGACGCCTTCCTTGACGCCTGCAAGCGCCGGAACCGAAACGAAAAGGCTGAGGAACGCAGTCGCGGTGATGAGGCCGTGTCGCATGGTGGGGTTCTCTAGAGCAGTCTTTCCGGCAAGGGAATCCCTGACAGGCCTTACGGGGCCGTGAACGGAAAACCCCCTGCCGCATTCCCGCGCGAAACCGCCCGGCGGTTTTCACGAAATAACCCCAAGGCTTTACCGAATATTAGCTTTGTGCGTGCGATCCATGCCCCTGCAATTCGCAGAGTCTATGGGGAAAAGCCAATGCGCGTTCTCGCGTTAGCTTCACAAAAGGGCGGTTCGGGCAAGACCACCCTCAGCGGCCACCTCGCTGTTCAGGCGCAGAGGGCCGGCGCGGGGCCCGTCGTTCTCATCGACATCGACCCCCAGGGCTCGCTGGCCGACTGGTGGAACGAGCGTGAGGCCGAGATGCCCGCCTTCGCGCAGACGACCGTCGCGCGGCTTGTCACCGACCTTGAAATGCTGCGGCAGAAGGGCTTCAAGCTCGCCGTGATCGACACGCCGCCGGCGATCACCGTCGCCATCCAGAGCGTGCTCTCGGTCGCCGAACTCGTCGTCATCCCGACCCGCCCGAGCCCGCACGACCTGCGCGCAGCGGGCGCCACGGTCGAGCTTTGCGAGCGCGCCGGAAAGCCGCTCATCTTCGTCGTGAACGCGGCGACGCCGCGCGCCAAGATCACCTACGAGGCCGCCGTCGCGCTTTCGCAGCACGGCACGGTCGCGCCGGTGACGCTGCACCACCGCACCGATTTCGCGGCCTCGATGATCGACGGCCGCACGGTCATGGAGATCGAGCCCGACGGCAAATCCTCGCAGGAGATCGAGGAACTGTGGGCGTACATCGCCGATCGCCTCGAGAAGAATTTCCGCCGGACCGTGTTCAACGCACCGGGCCAGCATGTGCCGACTCCTGCCGTGCGGGCCGCCGGCGGGTTCGGCCGGAAAGCTGTAAGCTAACAATAAGATGCAAGGGGCCGTTCCGGGGAAAGGTAAGTTATGAACGAGGCCAACTATGCTTCTTTGACCGCCGGTCTGCTCGCGCGGAAGGGACAGGCGCGCCCGGCGATGCGTCCGCAAGGCTACGGCTTTGCGTCCGACGACGATCTCGGCTGGAACGACATGGGCGGCACCGACATGCTGACCGCCGAGCAGCGCGCCGCGCTGATGCCGGCACAGCCGATGCATTTCCAGCCGCGCCCGGCGGTGGAGCTCGATCAGGCCGTGCCGTCGCCCGTCGCCGTGCAGCAGCAGGCGATCGCGGACGAGTTCGCGGCGGCCGCGGCGGCGGTCGTGCGGACATCCGAGCCGGAGGCTGCCGATCTGCCCGAAGTTCCGGTGCCGGCGTCCGTGCCCGTGGCGGAGGCGATCCCGTCGATCAACGTGGCGCCCGTGCAGCCCGTGCACCGTCCGCGTGCGGCGGCCGGGTCCAAGGCGAAGGCGGCGTTCACGCTGCGGCTCGACCCGGACCGTCACATGAAGCTGCGCCTCGCGTGCGTCTATGCGCACCAGTCCGCGCAGCAGC
>JACFNY010000179.1 GCA_019454625.1 Sphingomonadaceae bacterium | reverse complement strand
GCATCGACCTGAAATCCAACACCAAGAAGACCGCGATCGAGCTTCTGAACGCGCGCCTCGCCGATGCCATCGACCTCGCGCTCGTCACCAAGCAGGCGCACTGGAACCTGAAGGGGCCGCAGTTCATCGCCATCCACGAGATGCTCGACGGCTTCCGCACGACGCTCGACGGCCATGTCGACACCATCGCGGAGCGCGCGGTGCAGCTCGGCGGCCAGGCGCTCGGCACGGCGCAGGTGGTGGCCGAGGCGACCACGCTCAAGCCCTATCCGACCGAGATCTCGAAGACCAGGGACCACCTCGCGGCGCTGATCGAGCGCTACGGCGATGTCGCCAATGCCGTGCGCGCGGCGATCGACGACGCCGACGAGGCGGGCGATGCCGACACCGCCGACATCTTCACCGCCTTCTCGCGCGACCTCGACAAGTCGCTGTGGTTCCTCGAGGCGCACGTGCAGGAAAAGGAATAGGTTTCCGCCGCCCCAATCCGTTCAGCGCGCGAGGACCCTCGCCTCGCTCGCCGCGTCGACAAACGCCTGTCGGGCGACTTCGGCCGGGACCTCGCCCCGCACCGCGCCCTGACAGGCGCGCTTGGCAGCCATGTATGCATCGCTTCCCTGCATGCGCCAGTTGCCGCTGAGCAGGGTCATGGCATCGCGCGCGCTTTCGACGATCCGGACGTCGCCGGCGATGCCGACCGCGACGGAAACCGGTTTCGAGAACCATCCGTCGACCATGGCCGTACCTCCCTGAAGGTTAGCACCCGTGAATTACACTCCCGGAAGCCGTGGCCGTCAAGGATGACGGCGCCCCGGTTCGAGCACTGAGACCCGCCAACGTCGCGGAACGGCATCCGCTTCGGCGTGCACTTGGATCGACGGGAGGCGCGTGCCATTCTGGCCCTGTCGGTTCAAAAGCGCACGACAGGTCCCCGTTGACGGCTCCGTTCTTCACCATCGGCCATTCCAACCGTTCGCTGGAAGCGTTCGTCGGACTGCTGAAGGAAGCGGAGATAGAGCTCGTCGCCGACATCAGGACGGTGCCGCGGTCGCGCGCCAACCCGCAGTTCAACACCGATACGCTCGGCCGCGACCTTGGCGTCCACGGCATCGGCTACGAGCATATGGCCTCGCTCGGCGGCCTGCGCGGAAAGGCGAGAAGCCTGGCCCCGGAAGTGAACGGCCTGTGGGAGAACCGGAGCTTTCACAACTACGCCGACTATGCCCTGTCGGACGCGTTCCAGGCGGGCCTGCGGCATCTGCGCGACGAGGGGCACCGGCTGCGGTGCGCGCTGATGTGCGCGGAAGCGGTGTGGTGGCGATGCCATCGACGCATCGTCGCCGACTATCTGATCGCCGCCGGCGAGACCGTCTTCCACATCATGGAGCACGGCCGGCTGGAGCCGGCGCGGCCGACGCCGGGCGCGGTCGTGGAGCCCGGCGGCAAGGTCTTCTATCCCGTTCCCCCGCGCCTCGATATCTGAGCGGCGATAGCCGGTCCTGCGTCGACAACGGCCTCGGCACCACGCGCAGCACGCTGATCGGGATCGCGGCGGCCGAGACGGCCGTCGGCGTCGAGAGCGACGTCACCCGCCACTTCGCTGCCGAGCCCCGCCCGCCGCGACTGCCGCCCGCGCCTCTTGCAAAAAATCGGCGCGAACCTGTTCCCTCGCTGGAAGGAGTGGCGCACGCAAGATGAATGAAGCCGAATGGATCGGCCGGACGACAGAAACGGACTGCCGCAGAAAGGATCGCCAGCGGCGCTACCTGCCGTCGCTTGGCTCGTTCGCCACGTTCGAGGTCGCCGCGAAGCATCTGAGCTTCACGCTAGCCGCAGGCGAGCTGCATGTCTCGCAGGCGGCGGTCAGCCAGCACATACGCGGCCTTGGGAAGGCGCTGGACTGCCAGCTTTTCGTGCGCAAGCGCAACGGGATGGAGTTGACGGCCCAAGGCCAGATCGTTCTCGATTCCGTGACCCAGGGGCTCGACCGCCTCAGCGACGGCATCTTCCAGATCGGACAGGCCACCGACAGCAAGGTCATCACCGTTTCGGACACCTATGCCGGCGTCTCGCATTTCGTCAAGCCGATCACCGACGCCTTCCGGCAGAAACGGCCGGACATCCGCTTCACCCTTCTCGCCTCCGACGAGGACGTCAGGCTTCCCGGCTTCGAGGAGGTGGACGTGGCGGTCAACCTGCCGCTGAACGCCCGGCGTTCCTATTATCTCAGGATCGAGGCCGGATCGCGCGACAATCCGCACGTCCAGGCTTTCGTGAACTATCTCCTCGAAAAGATCAGGAGACTGCCCGCGTTCCACGATTGAGCCGCGGCTAAGCCTCAGCGGCGTCGCGCGGCTGGATGCGGCGCGGGGCAAGGCCGCTCAGCGCCAACGCCGCCTCGATGGCGCGGGCATGGCCCTCGCCGCGCGTCTCGACGGTGACGTCGATGGTGACGCCCTTGGCCGGCACGTCGAGGAAAAGGCGGCTGTGGCTGACCTCCAAAATGTTGGCGCCCTCGGCGCCGAGGAGGCCGGCGACCTTGCCGAGCAGGCCGGGGCGGTCGCTGCTGGTCAGCCGGAACGAGACGATGCGGCCGTCGCGCTCCAGTTCTCGCAGCATGATGGCGGCGAGCAGGCGCGTGTCGATGTTGCCGCCGCACAGCACCAGCCCGACCTTGCGCCCGGCATAGCGGCCGGGCTCCTTCAACAGCGCAGCCAGCCCGGCGGCGCCGGCGCCCTCGGCCAGCGTGTGGTGGAGGCTCGCATAGGCGTTGACGGCGCGCTCGATCAGCGCCTCGTCGACCGCGACGATGTCGCCGACGAGGCGGCGGACGATCGGCAGGGTGAGTTCTCCCACCGTCTTGACCGCGATGCCTTCGGCCAGCGTCGGGCCGCCGATCGGCCTGTCCTCACCGTCCAGCGCGTTCAGAAAGGAGGGGTAGAGCGCGCGCGCGGCGATCGCGTTGCCGGCCATCAGCCCGCCGCCGCCGATGGGGATGACCAGCACGTCGAGATCGGGTGCCTCGGCCAGCATCTCCAGAGCCACCGTCCCCTGCCCGGCGATGATGGCCGGGTCGTCATAGGGGTGGATCAGCACCAGACCCTCGGCGGCGGCGATCTCGCGCGCCTTCTGCGCCGATTCATAGAGCGTCTCGCCGTGGAGGACGACGCGGGCGCCCTGCGCGCGGGTATTCTCGACCTTCACCAGCGGCGTGGTCTCGGGCATGACGATGGTCGCCGGTACGGCGAAGCGGCGCGCGTGATAGGCGACCGCCTGGGCGTGGTTGCCGGCCGACATGGCGATGACGCCGCATCGGCGCTCGGCTTCGTCGAGCGACAGGAGCTTGTTGACCGCGCCACGCTCCTTGAAGGAGGCGGTCGCCTGCATGTTCTCGTGCTTGACGAGAATCTCGGCGCCGGTCAGTTCCGAAAGGCGCGGCGCGGGAACGAGCGGCGTGCGCAGCACATGCCCGGCGATGCGCGCGGCCGCCGCCTCGACGTCGCGCGCGGTGATCGCGGCTGGCTCGCTCATCGTGCATCCTTTCGCCGGGCGCTGCTCCGGCGCCAGCCTATTGCGATCCGCCGTCCGCTTCCAGCCCCGTCGTTCACGCCCCGTAGATCGGGAAGGCAGCGCACAGCGCGCGGACTTCGGCCCGCACTTCGGCCTCGGCCGCCGCGTCGCCCTCCGGGTTCGTCGACAGGGCGTCGAGGACCCGCAGGATCAGCGCGCCGATCGCCTCGAACTCGGCCTCGCCGAAGCCGCGCGCGGTGCCGGCCGAGCAGGACTTCATCGACGCCTACAACTTCGGCCGAAGGCTCAAGACGTTCAAAGGCCTCACACCATACGAGTTCATCTGTAAACGATGGACTTCAGAGCCGGATCGGTTCATCGTCGATCCAATCCAGCAAATGCCTAGACTGAACAGCTCGGGAGCGCCTCATGATTTCATGGCATTATCGAGAACGTACATGTCCTATTTCGCTCATTCCGGCAAACTCCGCGACAAAAGCGACTGGCAGCTTCTCCAGAGCCATTTGCGCGAAACCGCCCATCTCGCCGCCACATTCGCCGCGCCTTTCGGGCTCGAACGGCTGGCCTTCGTAACCGCGCTGTTCCACGACCTCGGCAAATACGATCCGCGCTTTCAGGAGCGACTTACAGGCAAGGACATCCGCGTGGATCACTCCACCGCCGGAGCGGTCGTCTTGCGCGATCTTGCGATGGGGTCGGATCCTTGCAGCCGGCTCCTGGCGGAACTGGCGGCGTATGCGATCCTCGGCCACCATGCCGGACTTCCAGACAGGAAGTCGGCGTTTCCCTCATGCTTCAACCAGCGCATCGAGGGCTTTGTAGACAAACTCGATCCCATCTGGAAAAGCGAGATCGAAGCGGACTTCACCGGCCTCGCGCCGGACTGGCTTGCGCCGATGATCCGGCCCGACAACCCGCATCTGGCATTCGACCTTTCGGTCATCGGTCGCATGCTGTTCTCCTGCCTTGTCGACGCGGATTTCAAGAACACAGAGACTTTCTACACCGAGCTCGACAAGCGGGAGACGGACCGCGAGTGGCCGCTCCTGCAGGACCTCCTGCCGGAATTCCGCGCCCGCTTCGATACCCACCTGGCAGGACTGAACCGCGAGGGCGACCTCAATGCCCTGCGGCGGGACATCCTTTCCAGCGTGCGGGACAAGGCGGCGCTGCCGCCGGGCCTGTTCACGCTGACGGTTCCCACCGGCGGCGGCAAGACGTTGGCATCGCTGGGCTTTGCATTGGACCACGCTGCCAGCCACGGACACCGCCGGATCATCTACGGGATACCGTTCACATCGATCATCGATCAGACGGCGGATATCTTCCGGCACATTCTCGGCGAGCAATACGTGCTGGAGCACCATTCGGCCATCGATGAGGAGCGTCCCGATACAAGAGCGTGGCCGACCAGCCGCGACCGGCTGAAGCTCGCCATGGAGGACTGGGCCG
>JACFNY010000178.1:694-5035 GCA_019454625.1 Sphingomonadaceae bacterium | reverse complement strand
CCCTTTCCCCCGTTTGCAACTCTAGCCGTGCGCCTTATTGCAGACGACACAATAATGATTTTGGCGGGTTTGATAGGTTGCAAGGCCCGCCTTGGCCAGAGCGGATCGAACGGTTGAGGAACATCGTGCTGGACGGCGACGAACGCGACGAACTCATTGCCACGCTCGGCTGGTGGGTCGAGGCGGGCGTCGACACGCTCGTCGAAGCCGCGCCGCGCGACTGGCGCGCCCCGCCGCCGCGCCCCGCCGCGCGCGCCATACCCGCATCCGCGCCGGAACCGGAACTGGTGCTGCGCGCGGGCACAGCGGGCCCGCCTTCGACCGTCACGGCAACGACGATCCCCGAGCTTCGCCACGCGGTCGAGGTGTTCGAGGGCTGCCCCTTGCGCACCGCGGGCGTCAGCACCGTGTTCGCGGACGGCAACCCGGAAGCTAGGCTGATGCTGATCGGCGAAGCGCCCGGCGCGCAGGAGGACCGCATGGGCCTTCCCTTCGTGGGGCCCGCTGGCAAGCTGCTCGACCGGATGCTTGCGGCGATCGGCCGCAACCGGACGAACGCCTACATCACCAACGTCACCTTCTGGCGCCCACCCGGCAACCGCACGCCGACCCCGGCGGAGGTGGAGACGACCATGCCGTTCGTGCGCCGCCACATCGCGCTGGTGCGTCCCAAGGTGATTGTCGCGCTCGGCGCCTGCGCGGCGCGCGCGCTGACGGGCGACGTCACCGGCATCATGCGGCTGCGCGGCCAGTGGCGCACGATTTCCGTGGAAGGCACGGATTTTCCTATCCTGCCGACGCTGCACCCCGCGTTCCTGCTGCGCCAGCCGGACGCGAAGCGCCTCGCGTGGGCCGATCTCCTCGCCGTGAAAGCCAAGCTCGATGCCGATTGACGAAAGCCTGCCCTTCCTCCCTGTCCGCATCGCCGTGCTCACCGTCTCCGACACGCGCAGCCTCGCCGACGACCGCTCGGGCAGCACGCTCGTCGAGCGTCTGGAGGGCGCGGGGCATATCCTCGCGGCGCGCGCAATCGTGAAGGACAATGTCGGTACCATCGTCGAACAGCTCGCGGCGTGGATCGACGACCCGGCGGTCGACTGCATCATCACCACCGGCGGCACCGGCGTCACGGGCCGCGACGTCACGCCCGAAGCGCTCGCCGAGGTGTGCGAGAAGGAACTCCCCGGCTTCGGCGAGCTGTTCCGCTGGCTCAGCTTCCAGTCGATCGGCACATCCACCGTACAGTCGCGCGCCACTGCCGGCGTCGCGCGCGGCACCTACATCTTTGCCCTTCCGGGCTCCACGGGCGCCGTGAAAGACGGCTGGGACGGCATCCTCGCCACCCAGCTCGACAACCGCCACCGCCCCTGCAACTTCGTGGACCTTATGCCGAGGCTACGGGAACGCTAGTCGCTCTTCACCGCCGCAAGCTCATGGCCTTCGAGGTCCACGAAGTGGAAGCGGCGGCCGCCCGGAAAGGGAAAGATGTCGAGGCTGATCGTGCCGCCCGCGGCGATCACGGCCGCCCGCACCGCCTCCAGGTCCTCGACCTCGATCACCGGCAGCACGTGTGCCGTCACGTGCTCACCCGTGGCGTTGAAGCCGATGTCCGTGTCGCCCGTCACCGTCGCGGCGTAGTCTGGGCCGAAGTCGGTGATCCGGAAGCCGAAGGCGTCCCCATAGAAGCGCTTGGCCTTCGCGATGTTACGGGTCGGCAGTTCCACATAGTTGAAGCGCGCCATGACCGTTCCCTTCATTGTTCTTGATTTGTTCTTACTATCGGCACATCATTTGTCAATGTCGAGACGCGTCAACGCAGCGCGCGGCGCCACCATCAACGCCATCAGCACCCGCTTCGACGATCTTGCGCGCGAAGCGGACGGCGACTGGCTGGATTCGCTTGCCGAGGACAACCTGCCGCCGCTCCGCACCGAGATCAGCTACGAAAGCCCGCGCACCGCGATCACGCGCAACACCTCGCCCGACCTGCCCTTCGACCGCTCGATCAACCCCTATCGCGGCTGCGAGCACGGCTGCGTCTACTGCTTCGCGCGGCCGACGCACGCCTATCTCGGCCTCTCTCCAGGCCTTGATTTCGAGCGCAGGCTGACGGTGAAGAGGAACATCCCCGAACTGCTTCGGAAGGAACTGGAAAAGCCGCGCTACCAATGCCGCCCGATGGCGCTCGGCACCAACACGGACCCCTACCAGCCCGTGGAAGGAAAATACCGTACCACGCGGAAAATCCTCGAAATCCTGTCCGAGACCAATCACCCGGTGATGATCACCACCAAGTCCGCGCGCGTGGTACGCGACATCGACATCCTCGCCCCGATGGCGGCGCGCGGGCTCGCCGCGGTGATGGTTTCGGTCACCACGCTCGACCCCGAGACCGCGAAGACGCTGGAGCCGCGCGCCACGGCGCCGCACCGGCGTATCGCAGCGGTGAAGGCGCTCGCCGAGGCGCGCGTGCCCGTCTCCGTGTCGTTGGCGCCGCTCATCCCGGCGATCAACGACCACGAGATCGAGGCGATCCTCCAAGCCGCGGCGAAGGCGGGTGCGGACATGGCCTCGATGATCCTCATCCGCTTGCCGCACGAGGTCTCGCCAATCTTCCGCGCGTGGCTGGACGCGAACATGCCGGACCGTGCCGCGCGTGTGATGGCGCATATCCGCGAAATGCGCGGCGGCAAGGACAACGAGGGCAGCTTCCACATGCGCTTCAGGCCGCAGGGCGCCTATGCCGCCACGATCCGCGCCCGCTTCCATGCCGGCTGCCGCCGCTTCGGCCTCACCCGACGCGACGTTCCGCTCCGCACCGACCTGTTCAGCCCGCGCGGGCAACAGCTTTCGCTGTTTTAGGCGGCGGCCTCCGCATCCGGGAAGCGGTAATCCTTGAATTGCTGGCGCAGCGTCAGCTTCTGGATCTTGCCGGTCGCCGTGTGGGGGATTTCATCCACGAAAACGACGTCGTTCGGCATCCACCACTTGGCGACGCGCCCTTCGAGATGATCGAGCAGGTCCTGCTTGGTCGGCTTCGCGCCCGCCTTGGGCACGATGATCAGCAGCGGCCGCTCGTCCCATTTCGGGTGCGGAAGGCCGATCACCGCCGCCTCGGCGACAGCGGCGTGGCCGACGGCCTCGTTCTCCAGCTCGATCGAGCTGATCCATTCGCCGCCGGACTTGATGACGTCCTTGGCGCGGTCGGTGATCTGCATGTAGCCGGAAGGGTCGATGGTGGCGACGTCGCCGGTGTCGAACCAGCCGTCGGCATCGAGCACATGGCCGCCGTCCCCCGCGTAATATTCGCGCACGATCCACGGGCCCCGCACCATCAGGTGGCCGAACGCCTTGCCGTCGCGCGGCATCTCGTTGCCGTTGTCGTCCACGATCTTCATCTCGACGCCGAAGATCGAGCGGCCCTGCTTGGTCTGGATGTCGAACTGCTCTTCTTGCGGCTTTTCGAGCGCCTCGGCGGACAGCGAGCCGAGCGTGCCGAGCGGCGACATCTCGGTCATGCCCCAGGCATGGCAGACGGTGACGTCGTACTTCTGCTTGAAATCCACGATCATCGAGCGCGGCACGGCCGACCCGCCGATGACGACGCGCTTCAGTTCGCCGAGCCCCTCGCCGGTCTTTTCGAGGTGCTGGAGCATCGCCAGCCACACGGTGGGCACGGCGGCGGTGAGCGTCACCTTCTCGCGCAGGATGAGGCCATGCAGTGTCGGCGCATCGAAATGCGCGCCGCCCAACACCAGCTTCGCGCCCACCGCGGCGGCGGCGTAGGGCACGCCCCACGCGTTCGCATGGTACATCGGCACCACCGGCAGGATCGACGTCGCCGAGGTAAGGCCGAGCGCGTCCGCCGAACTCGCACCGAGCGTGTGGAGCACGTTGGAACGGTGCGTGTAGAGCACGCCCTTGGGATTGCCGGTCGTCCCCGAGGTGTAGCAGAGCCCAGCGGGCGTGAGTTCGTCCACGTTCGCCCATTCGAAGTCGCCGTCGCTTGCCGCGATCAGGTCCTCGTAGGCGAGGAGGCCGGGAATACTCGTCTCGGGCAGATGCTCGCGTCCGGTCATCAGCACATAGCGCTCGACCGAATTGAGCTTCGGCGCGATGCGCTCGACGAGCGGCGCGAAGCTGAGGTCGAAGAACAGCACGCGGTCGGCGGCGTGGTTGATGATGTAGACGATCTGCTCCTCGAACAGACGCGGGTTCACTGTGTGCGCGACCGCGCCCATGCCGGAGATGCCGTACCAGCATTCGACGTGGCGCTGCGTGTTCCATGCGAGCGTCGCCGCGCGGTCGCGCTCGGCCGACCGCAGCGCCGCCCCCTCGACG
>JACFNY010000178.1:0-684 GCA_019454625.1 Sphingomonadaceae bacterium | reverse complement strand
GGCGGCTCAGCGCCTGCGCGATCTTCAGCGAGCGTCCACGCACCTCCCGCCAGTTCGAGCGCGCTTCACCGCCTTCCACCAGCGCCGTGACGATCTCGCGCGAGCCGTGATTGAGCGCCGCATGGTCGATAAGTTTCCAGACCAGCAGCGGCCAGTCCTGCATTCCGCCTAACATGATGACTCCTCCCAAAGAGCGCCCGGAAGCTAGCCGGACCCCCGCTGCCGATCAATCCGGTGCGGGCCTCAGAGGCTCTTGACAAGCTCGGAACAAATATGGAACAAGCGAACATGAGAAGAACAAAAAGGGTTCAAACATGGCCTTCATGCTCTCTGCCGCGCTTTCAAGCCTGTTGTTTTTCGTGAGTCTTGCAGTCGTCGCCTGGATGTTCGCGGACGCGCGCGTTGCCATTGCGCGAGCGCTTCGCGGTGAGATCGAGGCTGTGATTACGGAGCGTCTGGTGACGGCTGTCGAGCCGCTGCCGCGTCCGTGTCCGGCTCCGCTGCAGTATCGGGAATGGCAGCCGCTGCCGCTTGCCGCCTGACCTTGCGGTACGAGAGGATCGCCATCGGGATCGTGGCGGCGTAGACCACCGAGATCAGCGAGAGCGTCATGTACGGCGCGGAAAGCAGCGCGCCCGCGAACAGCGCCACGCCGACGAGCGCCATGATCCGGTATTCGGGGCG
>JACFNY010000177.1 GCA_019454625.1 Sphingomonadaceae bacterium | reverse complement strand
AGTGACGGCGCTGGCCGTCGCGATCGCCCTCGCGGCGTTCGCCGCCGGAGCGTTCGCCGCGGTCGTGACGGTGGCCCGTGTCGCGATGGCCGGGCGCGCGGTGGCCGCCGTCGCGGCGGCCGTCACGGCGCTCGCCGCCGCCGAAGCCGCGCTGGTCGCCGCTGTTCTCGCTGGTGCGGGCGACCGGCTTCGCAAGCGCGGCGGCGCGAGTGAGGAAGTTCTCAGGCAGCGGCATCGGCTCCAGCTTCTGGCGGATTAGCCGCTCGATGTCGCGCAGGTACGCGCGCTCGTCGCCGTCCGAAACCAGCGCGATGGCGATGCCTTCGCGGCCCGCGCGCGCGGTGCGGCCGATGCGGTGCACGTACTGCTCCGGCACGTTCGGCAGCTCGAAGTTGAAGACGTGGCTGACGCCCGGCACGTCGATGCCGCGCGCCGCGATGTCGGTGGCGACGAGGATGCGGACGTCGCCGGTGCGGAACAGGCCGAGCGCGCGCTCGCGCTGCGGCTGCGACTTGTTGCCGTGGATCGCCTCCGCCGCGATGCCCGCGCCCTTCAGGTGGCGGACGACGCGGTCGGCGCCGTGCTTGGTGCGCGTGAAGACGAGGCCGCGGTCCAGACCCTCGCCGAGGTCCTGGAGCAGGATGGTGAGCAGCGCCTGCTTCTCGGCGGCGTTCACGTGGATGACGTGCTGCGCGACGCGCTCGGCGGTCGTCGCCTGCGGCTTCACCTCCACCTTCTGCGGATGGTCGAGGAACTGCGCGGCAAGCTCGGCGATCGCGGGCGGCATGGTCGCCGAGAAGAACAGCGACTGGCGCTTCTTCGGCAGGATACGGACGATGCGGCGCAGCGCGTGGATGAAGCCGAGGTCGAGCATCTGGTCGGCCTCGTCGAGCACGAACACCTCGACCTGCGAGAGATCGAGCGCGTTCTGGTCGACGAGGTCGATGAGGCGGCCGGGGGTGGCGACGAGGATGTCGACGCCGCGCTGGAGCGCGCGCACCTGCCGCCCGATCGGCACGCCGCCGAACGCCGTGGTGATGGTGAGGCGCAGGAACTTGCCGTAGGTGCGGAAGGATTCGGCGATCTGGCTCGCGAGCTCGCGCGTCGGCGCCAGCACCAGCATCCGCGAGGTGCGCCCCTTCAGCGGCTTGTAGGTCTGCGACAAATAGTCGAGTGAGGGCAGCGCGAAGGCGGCGGTCTTGCCGGTGCCCGTCTGCGCGATGCCGAGCAGGTCGCCGCCCTTCATCAGGATCGGGATTGCCTGCCGCTGGATCGGCGTGGGGACGGTGTAGTTCGCTTCGGTGAGCGCCTTTTCGATACGCTCGCCGAGCCCGAACTGGAGAAAATCGGTCATTTCAATCTTTCAAAAAACATGCCCGTGCCGCGCAGCCGGAATTGGCGCGCGGACGCGGATGCGGTGTCGTGACGACCCGCGTGACGAGGGGAAGCCGGTGGGCCGAACCGTCTGAAGACGCGCGCTCAATCCCCGAAGGGAGCGATCACGCCGGGCGCGTCAGGGCCTTGCGGCCGACGTTCGGTCGCGGCGGCATGTGGGGGAGAAATGTGGCGGCGTCAAGGCATTGGATTTGCGGTGGGTCAAGACGGACGGCGCCGAGACGGAGTACAGGGCGGGTATGACCGACCCGTTTCTCTTCCTAGCCGCCGTGCTCGCGCTGCTCGCCGTGCCGGGCCCGACGAACACGCTGCTCGCTGCCTCGGGCGCGACGGTCGGCCTCGCCCGGTCGCTGCGGCTCATCCCCGCCGAGCTTGCCGCCTACGCGTTGTCGATCGGCGCGCTGATCGCGGCGCTCGGCCCGCTGATGGCCCGCCACCCGCTGCTCTCCGCCGCCGCGCAGCTCGGCGTCGCCGCTTATTTGCTCGCCGCCGCCGTGCGCTTCTGGTCGTGCGGCGCGAGCGGGGAGCGGGGCGCGGTTTCGGTGCGGCGCGTGTTCGCAACGACGCTCATCAACCCCAAGGGGCTGATCTTCGCGCTCGCCGTGTTCCCGCACGAGGACCTGCCGCGCGCCTTCGCGCTGTTCGCGGCGGTGTGCGTGCCGGTGGCGTTCGGCTGGATCGCGCTCGGGCAAGGGGCGGCGCGTCTCGGCGGAACGCTGGCGACGCCGCGCCGCGTCTACCGAATCACGGCTGTCGGCCACGTAGTGTTCGCCGGCATCGTGGCGAACGGCGCGCTGCACGCGTTTTCATGACGCGCGGGGCCGATACGGAATCATCACAAAAACTTCGTTAACCATTTCCGTCCCTGTCATGTTCGCATGGGAACCAGCCTTTCATCCATGATGAAAGGATTCGTGATGAACAGGGTTGGTCTGGTTTCCATTCTCGCGGCCGCGGTGACGCTGGCTGCCGCTCCGGCCTCTGCGGCGGAGCTTCTCCTGAACGGCGATTTCAGCGCCGGGCTCGACAACTGGACGTCGTACACGACGGAGCGCGGCACCATCGGCGACATTCCCGCGCTCGGCTCCGCGGCGCAGACCGCTACGTTCGACGTGACGGGTACGGGCGCGCAAACCGCGCTGTGGCTGAACGCCGGCGATGCGGTCGGCCCGTTCGGCACCTCGCAGCAGGGCGGCGGCGTCAGCCAGACGTTCACGTCGGGTGCGGGCACGGCCACGTTCTCGGCCGACTTCGCGGCCTGGACCCGCGTTTCGGGCGCCATCGCGGGCGGCATCTTCAGCGTGCTCCTCGACGGCGTGGTGCAGGACACGTTCGACGTCGGCGCGCTCGCGCAGCTCGTCACGGAGCGCGGCGTGCTGGAATTCACGACCGACCTGACCGCCGGTCTCCATACGCTCTCGCTTCAGGTGACGCGCCCCTACGCCCCGGCGCGCGGCGTCTATGCGCAGTACTTCACCAACGTCTCGCTCGATTTCACGCCCGCCGCCGTGCCGGAACCCGCCGCGCTCGCGCTGTTCGGGCTCGGCGTCGCGGGCATTGCCGCCATGCGCCGCCGCCGCGCGGCCTGAACCGCCGGAATTCGCATGAAGCCCCGCCGGTGCGTTCCGGCGGGGCTTGTCATGTCCATGCGATCGGACAGCCCCCGGTTCTCCGGGGAAGCCCCACCTGCGGGTCGCGGCGTTTCCCGGCGTCGCCCGGATTTGACCTGTGACAATGCGTTCGCTTGGCCGGACGGCATCTGTGCCGCCATACTTGACGCCTGCATCCGCCGCGCGCAAGCGCTGGCGGCGGGTGCAAACAGTGCGTATGAGACGGTTTCGATGCATCGGTTCGCAAATCCCGCCCGGTTCCTGAAGCTCGCCCGTCCGCTGCCGGCGGCGGCGCTCGCGCTCGGCCTCGCGCTCACCGCCGCGGGCCTGTGGTGGGGCGCGTTCCGCGCGCCGCCCGACTATCTGCAGGGCGAGAGCGTGCGCATCATGTACCTGCACGTGCCGACGGCATGGATCTCGATGGGTGCCTATCTGGGCCTCGGCATCGCCGGGATCGCCATCCTCGTGTGGAAGCACCCGCTCGCCGAGGTGGCGCTGGAGGCGCTGGCGCCGGTGGGCGCGGTCTACGCGGGCGTCTGCCTCGTCACCGGCTCGATCTGGGGCCGCCCGACATGGGGCACATGGTGGGTGTGGGACGGGCGGCTCACCTCGATGCTGGTGCTGTTCTTCCTCTACCTCGGCGTCGTCGCGCTGGCGGGCGCGTTCGACGAGCGCAGCCGCGGCGCGCGGGCGGCGGCGGTGCTCGCCATCGTGGGGCTCGTCAACCTGCCGATCATCAAGTTCTCGGTGGAATGGTGGAACACGCTGCACCAGTCCGCCTCGATCACGCTCAGAGGCTCCAGCATCCATCCGGACATGCTGTATCCGCTGCTGACGAGCGCCGCCGGGCTCGGCCTGTTGATGGCGGCGGCGGTGCTGATGCGGATGCGCGCGATCATCGCCGAGCAGCGCATCGCCGCGCGGCGGGCGCGGCTTGCGGGAGAGGCGGCATGAACGCGCTGCCCTTCGTGATCGCGGCCTATGCGGTGGGGGTCGCCGGCATCGGCGGCGTGCTCTTGTGGAGTTGGCTTTCGATGCGCCGCGCCGAGAAGGCCGCGGATGCGCTGCGGGGAGACCGGCGATGAAGCCCAAGCACCAGCGGCTCGCGCTCGCGGGCGCGGCGTTGGCGGCGCTCGGCATCGCCGCAACGCTCGCGCTGCCCGCGCTCAAGGACCAGGCGGCGTATTTCTACGCACCCGCCGACGTGGCGGCGAAGGGTGTGACGCCGGGGCAGGCGATCCGGCTCGGCGGGCTCGTCGAGAAGGGCTCGCTGACGCGCAGCGCCGACGGGCTCACCATCCATTTCCGCGTCACCGACCGGCTCGAATCGGTGCCGGTGGCGTATACGGGCATCGTGCCGGACCTGTTCCGCGAAGGGCAGGGCATGATCGCCGACGGCCGCTTCGACGCGGACGGCACGTTCCGCGCCGAGACGCTGCTCGCCAAGCACGACGAGAACTACATGCCGCCCGAGGTCGCGAAGGCGGTCGAGAAGGCCGAGGCCGCAGCGAAGGCGCGGCCGGAGACACCCACGCCCTGACGCCCTACTGCGGCGGCAATTCCTCGAACGCTTCGAGCGTATCGGTTCCCGTCATCCACGGTTCGCGGTGGCGCGTGAAGATGTGCATCGTCGGCGGCAGGGCGGCGGGGTCGTCGAAGCTGGCGACGGTGAGGTCGATGAGGCCCGCCATGAAATCCGCCTCGTAGCTGACGGCGGTGCCGCAGCGCCCGCAGAAGCCGCGGCGCACGCCTTCGGACGAGGCATAGGCGGCAAGCGGCGCGCCGGTGAAATCGACCGCGCCGCGCTCGAACATCGCCCACGCCACCATCGGGGCGCCTGCCGCGCGCTTGCACGACGGGCAATGACAAAGGCTGACGTTCAGGCTTTCGCCGCTGACGGTGAAGGTGACTGCGCCGCAAAGGCAGTGGCCGGTTGGCATCGTCGTTCTCCTCGGGAGACTCGGGAGGGTGCAGGTTACGGGCGTGACGAATGATCGCAAGCGGGCTGCATTGCGCGCGCGCCGATGCTA
>JACFNY010000176.1 GCA_019454625.1 Sphingomonadaceae bacterium | reverse complement strand
GGGCACGTTCTCGGACGGCAAGCTCTATTGCCGCGTCAAGGACCCCCGCTTCCTCGGCCGCAAGGTGCTGGACGAGTTCGTGAAGGCCGGCGCACCCGACGACATCCTGTTCGAGGCGCATCCCCACATCGGCACGTTCCGCCTCGTCACCATGGTCGAAAGCCTGCGCGAGACCATCGAGGCGCTGGGCGGCGAATACCGCTGGCAGACGCGCGTCGATGATCTGGAGCTGGACCGCGCGCCGGACGGGCGCCTGCGATTGCGCGGGCTTCATCTCCACGACGGCGGCTTTCTGGAAGCCGACCACGTCGTCCTCGCCGTCGGCCACAGCGCGCGGTCGACCTTCGAGATGCTGCACCGGCGCGGCGTCCACATCGAGGCCAAGCCCTTCTCGATCGGCGTGCGCATCGAGCATCCGCAATCGTGGATCGACGAGGCGCGCTACGGCAGGTTCGCGCGTCACCCGCTCCTCGGCGCGGCCGCCTACAGCCTCGCGCATCACTGCGCCGACGAACGTACCGTCTACAGCTTCTGCATGTGCCCCGGTGGCCGCGTCGTCGCCGCGACGTCCGAGGAAGGCCGCGTCGTCACCAACGGCATGAGCCAGTATTCGCGCGCCGAATTCAACGCCAATTCGGGCCTCGTCGTCGCCATCGAGCCCGCGCGCGACTATCCGGGCGGGCCGCTCGCGGGCATTGATTTCCAGCGCCACTGGGAATCGCTCGCCTACGCGGCGGGCGGATCGAACTACAACGCGCCCGCGCAGATGGTCGGCGACTTCCTCGCGGGCCGCGCCTCCACCGGGCTCGGAGCGGTGGCTCCCTCCTACAAGCCGGGCGTCGCCATGACGGACCTCTCCACGTGCCTCCCCGCGTTCGCGGTCGAGGCGATGCGCGAGGCGCTGCCCGTGTTCGGGCGCCAGATCGCCCGCTACGATCACCCGGACGTGGTGATGACCGGCGTCGAGACGCGCACCTCATCGCCGGTCCGGATCACGCGCGGCAAGGACTTCCAGAGCCTGAACACCGCGCGGCTGTTCCCGGCAGGGGAAGGCGCGGGCTATGCGGGCGGCATCCTCTCCGCTGCGATCGACGGGATCAAGGCCGCCGAAGCCGTCGCCGCCAGCATCGTGGCGCAGTGACGAGCGGCTTCGACGCGATCGTCCTCGGCGCCGGGGCGGCAGGGATGATGTGCGCGGCGACGGCGGGAGCGCGGGGCAAAAGCGTATTGCTCGTCGATCACGCCGACGCGCCGGGCAGGAAGATTCTGATCTCGGGCGGCGGGCGCTGCAATTTCACCAATATCCACACCGCCGCCGACCGTTACCTTTCGGGCAATCCGCATTTCGCCAAGTCGGCGCTCGGGCGCTACACGCCGCAGGACTTTCTGGCGCTCGTCGAGCGCCACGGCATCGCGTGGCATGAGAAGACGCTGGGGCAACTGTTCTGCGACGGCTCAGCGCGGCAGATCGTCGACATGCTGGTGGGCGAATGCGCGAAGGCGGGCGTCACGACCCGCCTTGGCAACCCGGCTTCCGCCATCGAACACCGCGACAACCGTTTCGTGGTAACGATCGGCGGACGAGATTACGCGGCGCCCGCGCTCGTCCTCGCCACCGGCGGACCGTCGATCCCGAAACTCGGCGCGACCGGCTTCGCCTACGACGTCGCCCGCCGCTTCGGCCTCTCCATCGTCCACCCCCGCCCCGCGCTCGTGCCGCTGACGCTCGGCCCGGACGAGGCGCTGTTCCGTTCGCTCTCCGGCGTCTCCGCCGAGGTCGAGGTGCGCTGGCGGAAGACGCGTTTCCGCGAGGCGGCGCTGTTCACGCACCGCGGGCTTTCCGGCCCGGCCATGCTGCAAATCTCCTCTTATTGGCAGCACCGCACGCCGATCCATGTGAACTTCCTGCCGGATAGCGAGCCGGACTGGCTGATCCGCCGGAAGCAGGCGCAGCCGCGCGCATCGCTGAAACGCGTCCTCGCCGCCCTCCTCCCCGCGCGTCTCGCGGACGCCCTCGCCGAGCGCCTCGCGCTGGAGGGCGATCTCGGCAACCTCCCCGACAAGGCGCTCCGCGCGGCCGAGGCGCGCCTCGCGGACTGGAGCTTCGTCCCCACCGGCACCGAGGGTTTCGCCAAGGCCGAGGTGACGGCGGGCGGCATTTCCGTGGACGGCCTGTCGTCGCGCACCATGATGGCGGCGCGCGTGCCCGGCCTCTACGCGATCGGCGAGGCCGTGGACGTCACCGGCTGGCTCGGCGGCTACAACTTCCAGTGGGCGTGGGCGAGCGGCAGGGCCGCGGGCGAAGCCGTCTAGTGCAGGCCCGCGCGCTTCGGTGATCCTCGCGCCGGTTCGGCGAGGAAGGCGTGTATATCGCGCGCGTCCGCCTTGGTGAGAACATCGGCGAAGCCCGCCATGCCCGCGTCCGCGAACGCCCCTTCAAGAACGATCTCGTCGAATACTTCGTGTACTTCGGGCGCCATCTTCCACAGGTTCGGATAGCCGCCCATCCCGTCCTTGCCGCCGTGGCAGCGACCGCAGTACGCACCGTAGAGCGCCCCGCCCCGCTCCACCGCCGCGGCATCGCCGCGATACTTGGCGGGCGCTTCGGTGAACGCGGTCTTCTCGCGCAGCGGCGGCAGTTCGGGCGCCGTGCCGTCCAGCTTGAAGACGATCAGCCGCTCGCGGTTCTCACGCTCCGCCGCCACCGCCCCCGGCGGATAGGCAACGTTGAGCGCGCCGCCGAACCCCGCATTCACCGCCACGTACTGCTCGCCGTCGATCACGTAGGACATCGGCGCCGCCATGATGCCGGTGCCGACATTGATCCGGTGCAGCACCTTGCCGGAAACACCATCATACACCGTGAGGTAGCCGTCCGCCGATCCTTGCATAACGAGGCCGCTCGCGGTCGCCATCACGCCGCCACTCCAGAACGGCAGCTCGCTGCTCGTCCACGCGATCTTGCCCGCCTTCGGGTCCCACGCCGTCAGCACGGCGTCGAAGCGCGGCTTCGGCTGGCCAGGGAAGGCTTCTGTGGAATCGGCGGCGCCCTTGCCGAACGCACCGAACGCCGGGAACGAGGCGATCGAGCCCTGGATGCCGCTGTAGGGCTTGTAGGGCTGGTCGTACATCTGGAAGGTCATCGGCGCCTGCAGCACCGGGATGTACACGAGGCCGGTTTTTTCGCTGTACGCCATCGGCGGCCAGTTGTGCCCGCCCGCTTCCGACGGCCAGACAAGCTTGGTTTCCTTCGAGTAGTCGGACTGCTCGGTGAAGACCGGCCGCCCGGTCTTGAGATCGACGCGCTCCGCCCATGTGACGGTCGTGAATTTCTCCGCCGAGAGAAGCTCGCCGGTCACGCGGTCGAGCACGTAGAAGAAGCCGTTCTTCGGCGCCTGCATGATGACCTTGCGGGGCTTGCCGCCGAATTCGATGTCGGCGAGCACCATGTTCTGCGTCGCCGTGTAATCCCAGCTGTCCTGCGGCGTCGTCTGGTAGTGCCAGACCTTGCGGCCGGTATCGGCGTTCACCGCGACGATCGAGGAGAGGAACAGGTTGTCGCCGCCGCCGGGGCTGCGTGACCACAGGGGATGCGGCATACCGTTGCCGGTGCCAAGGTAGACGATGTTCGTGTCGGGGTCGTAGACGATGGAATCCCAGACCGTGCCGCCGCCGCCGAGATCCCAGCGCGAGTCCGGACTCCACGTCTTCCGGGCCTCGGCGACTTCAGGGTGCTCGTCCGGCCCCGCGCCCGGCACGGTGAAGAAGCGCCACGCGAGCTTGCCGGTCTTGCGGTCGTAGGCGCTCGCGTAGCCGCGCACGCCCATCTCCGCGCCGCCGTTGCCGATGACGACGGTCTTGCCCGCAACGCGCGGCGCGCCGGTGATGGCGTAGCTGCGCGTGCGGTCGGTGATCGTGTCGACCTTCCACAGCTCCTTGCCGCTCTCCGCATCGACGGCGGCGAGCCAGCCGTCGAGCGTCGCCACGTAGACGACGCCGTCCGCGACATCGACGCCGCGGTTCACGGCGTCGCAGCAGGTCCGGCGCGCGAACTGGCCGTCGACCTCGGGATCGTACTGCCACTTGAGAGCGCCCGTCTTCGCGTCGAGCGCGTAGACGACGCTCCATGGGCCGGTGAAGTACATGATGTTATCGACGACGACCGGAGTCGACTCGACGCCGCGGTGGGTGCGGCCGCGCACGACGAAGTCGGTGAACTCCCAGGCGACGCCCAAAGTTTCCACGTTCCCGGCGTCGATCGCGGTGCCGGTGTAGTAATAGGCCGTCGCGCGCTGCCAGTCCGGCGTCGATGGCGCGCCGCACGCGGCGGCGAGGGACAGGACGGCGAGGGACAGGGCGGCAAGCGCCGCGATCCTGACCGAACGGACCCATGCGATCATCACCCTTCCCCTCCCCTTTACGCCTGCGCTCAGAACTTCTGACGCACCTCGACGCCGATCGTGCGCGGCCGCAGCGTCGTCGCATAGTCATTGCCCGATCCGAGGTTGGTGTCGATCCACGGCTGCACGTCGAAGATGTTGTTGACGTAGAGCCGCAGCTCGGTCGCGCCGTTGTCGGCCGAGATCGAGGCGTTCACGACGTCATAGCCCTCGCGGAACTCCGCGAGGTTCGGAACGAGGCCCATCTCGGCATCCGAGAAGGTGACGGCCTGCACGCGGTCGAACATCCGCCGCGCCTTGCTCTGGTACTGATACTCGGCACGCGCCTGCGCGCGCCACCCGGAGCCGACGTCGAAGCCATAGCTCGCGAAGGCACTTGCCATCCACTTCGGCACGGCGAGCACCTCGTCGTCGTCCTGCGCGCTGGTGCCGGGCGCCGCATCGGTGATCTTGGCGCTCGTGTACGTCGCGTTGCCGCCGATCTGGAAGCCGGGCACGACCGTGAAGCGCCCCTCGACCTCGGCGCCCTTCACTTCGGCGCTGCCAGCATTGCCGGTGAAGGCGAAGCCGCAGTTGATGAGGTTGAGCTGCTGCTGGATCTTCTTCCAGTCGGTGAAGAACACGGCTCCGTTCAGAGTCACGCGGC
>JACFNY010000175.1 GCA_019454625.1 Sphingomonadaceae bacterium | reverse complement strand
TCACACCATCATTGTGACGGGGTTTTCGATCAGGCGTTTGAAGGTTGCGAGGAGCTCGGCGCCGAGGGTGCCGTCGACGGCGCGGTGGTCGCAGGAGAGGGTGACGGTCATCTCGCTTGCGAAGGCGATGCCGCCGTCTTCGGTCTCGCGCGGGGCGCGGCGGGCGGCGCCGACGGCCAGGATCGTGGCGTGCGGCGGATTGACGATGGCGGCGAAGTCGCGCACGCCGTGCATGCCGAGATTGGAGACGGCGCTCGATCCGCCCTGATAGTCCTCGGGCCTGAGTTTCCTGGCGCGGGCGCGGGCGGTGAGGTCGCGCAGCTCGGCAGCGAGCGCGGAGAGCGGCCTGGTGTCGGCTTCGCGCACGACCGGGGTGATCAGGCCGCCCTCGAGCGCGACCGCGACCGCGATGTCAGCGCGCGCAAAGCGCAGGATGCGGTCGCCCGCCCACACCGCGTTGGCCGAAGGCACGCGCACGAGCGCCAGCGCCCAGGCCTTGACGATGAAGTCGGTGAGCGTGAGCTTGAAGGTGTCGCCGCCCTGCGTGTCTTTTGGCAGCGCCGCATTGGCCTCCGCGCGCAGCGTCAGCAGGCGGTCGAGCGTGACGTCGGCGCTCAGATAGAAGTGCGGCACCGTCTGCTTGGCCTCGCTCAGGCGCGCGGCGAGCGTGCGGCGCATGGCGTCGAGCGGCACTTCCGCAAACGGCACGCCGCGATAGAGCGCCGCCACCTGCGCGGCGCTCGTGCCGGTCATCGCGCCACCGGCTGATGCTGCGACCGCAGCCTTGCCGATGTCGGCCGAGACGATGCGCCCGCGCGGGCCCGAGCCGGTCAGGCGCGACAGATCGATGCCGCGCTCGGCCGCCAGCCGCCGCGCCAGCGGCGTGACGGCGACGCCGCCGATGCGCGCGGGCCCGAAGTTGCGCTGCGGCGTGCGCACCTCGTTGAACAGGTCCATGGGCATCGGCGCTGCGGCGGCGGGTCCTGCAAGGCTGCGCGCATTCCCGTGCCGGCGGGACTCCAGGGATGTCGGGTTCTGGACCCCCGCCGGCGCGGGGGCGAGCGGAGGCTGGCTTTGCGCCTTTGCGACCGGGTTGTGCGCGGCGGCCTGCGCCGGATCGGCGATCACCGCGACCACGGCCCCGACCGGGGCCACCGCGCCTTCCGGCACGCGGATCTCGGCGAGCCGCCCGGCCGCCGTCGCCGGCACTTCCATCGAGGTCTTGTCGGTCTCGATCTCGAACAGCACGTCGCCCGCGGCAACCGCCTCGCCCGCCGCCTTGAACCATTTCACGATCTTGCCTTCGGCGACCGTCTCGCCGAGCTGCGGCATCAGGATGTCCATGCGTGGCTCCGGTTCCGATCCGTCACCCTGAGGCGCCGGCGCACAGCGACGGCCTCGAAGGGCGACGGCCAATTTCCTGGACACTGCGGCCGTTCATCCTTCGAGGCTCGCTGCGCCCGCACCTCAGGATGACGGCGAAGACGCGCGCCGTTCCTCACCAGTTCACCGACACGTATTGCGTCTCGAGGAACTCCATCAGCCCCTCGTGCGCGCCCTCGCGACCGATGCCCGACTGCTTCATGCCGCCGAACGGCGCCGCCGGGTCCGATACCAGCCCGCGGTTCAATCCGACCATGCCGAAGTCGAGCCGCTCGGAGACGCGCAGGCCGCGCGTCAGGTCCTTGGTATAGAGATAGGCGACGAGCCCGTATTCGGTGTCGTTGGCGCGCGCCACCGCCTCGTCCTCGCTCCTGAACGTCTGGATCGAGGCGACGGGTCCGAAGATCTCTTCCTTGAGCATCTTGGCGTCGTCGGACACGTTGGTGAGTACGGTCGCCGGATAGAAGAAGCCCGGTCCCGCCGGCGCCTTGCCGCCGGTGAGCAGCTTCGCGCCCTTGCCGATCGCGTCGGCGACGAGCTCGATCACCTTGTCGCGCCCCTCCCTGTTGACCAGCGGGCCGAGCGCCACCCCCTCGTCGAGGCCGTTGCCCATCTTCAGCGCCGCCATCTTGGCGGTCAGCTTCTGCGCGAACGCATCGTGCACCGCCTCATGCACATAGAAGCGGTTCGCCGCCGTGCAGGCCTCGCCCATATTGCGCATCTTGGCGATCATCGCACCCTCGATCGCGGCATCGATGTCGGCGTCCTCGAACACGATGAAGGGCGCGTTGCCGCCAAGCTCCATCGCGGGCTTCAGGATGGTGTCGGCGGCTTCCTTCAGCAACAGGCGCCCGACCTCGGTCGAGCCGGTGAACGAGACCACGCGCACGCGGCTGTCATGCAGCATCGCGCCCACCACCTTGCCCGAGGAGCGCGAGGGGATGACGTTGACGACGCCCGCCGGCACCCCCGCCTCCTCCAGCACCGGCATCAGCGCCAGCATGGTGAGCGGCGTGTCGGAGGCGGGCTTGAGCACGACCGGACAGCCGGCGGCGAGCGCCGGCCCGATCTTGCGCGTCGCCATGGCGGCGGGGAAATTCCACGGCGTCACCAGCACCGCCACGCCCGCCGGCTTGTGCTGCACGAGGATGCGCGCCCCCGAGGAGGGCGCCCGCGACAGGCTGCCGAGATTGCGCACGGCTTCCTCGGCGTTCCAGCGGAAGAACTCCGCCGCATAGGCGACCTCGGCGCGCGAATCCGGCAAGGCCTTGCCGTTCTCCACCGTGATCAGCCTGGCAAAGCGCTCGGCGTCGCGCACGATCAGCTCGTAGGCCTTGCGCAGGATCTCGCCGCGCTCGCGCGGCTTCCGCGCCGCCCAGTCCGCGAACGCCCCCTGCGCCGCGTCGATCGCGGCGGTCGCGTCCTGCACCGTCGCGCTCGCCACCGAGGCCACCGCCTTCTCCGTCGCCGGATCGGTCACCTCGAAGCGCCCGCCGTCGGAGGCCTTGCGCCACTTCCCCCCGATCCACAAATCGGTCGGCACGTTCGCGAGCAGATTGTCGTACATGGCGTAGGTCCTCGTCTCGTTTCAGTCATGCGCGGGCTTGACCCGCGCATCCATCTTTCTTCGCAAGAGTCTCCCGAAGGATGGATTGCCGGGTCAAGCCCGGCAATGACGCTCTATTTCAACTCCCCAGCGACCGCCGCACCGTCTGCACGATGCGCTCGGCGTTCGGCAGCACCGCATCCTCCAGAATGTCGGCCGCCGGCAGCGGGATGTGCGGGGTCGTGATGCGCACCGGCGGGCCGTCGAGATCGTAGAAGGCCTCGTCCACAACGATCGACACGATCTCCGCCCCCCAGCCGCACAGCCGCGGATTCTCCTCGACCGTGAACAGCCGGTGCGTGCGCCCAACCGAACCCAAGATCGTCTGCGTGTCGAGCGGCACCAGCGAGCGCACATCGACCACCTCGCAGTCGATGCCCTGTTCCGCTTTGAGGCGCTCCGCCGCCTCGAGCGCGCGCGGCACCATCAGCGCCAGCGCCAGGATCGTCGCGTCCGTCCCCGGCCGCACGATCTTCGCGGTGCCGAGCGCCTCCACGATCTCCCCGTCCTCCACCTCGCCCTTGGTCGCATAAAGCGACTTGTGCTCGAAGAAGATCACCGGGTCGGGATCGCGCACCGCCGCCGCCAGAAGCCCGATCACGTCGCGCGGGGTCGAGGGCGCCACCACCTTCAGCCCCGGGATCATCATGCACCAGTTCTCCACGCTCTGCGAATGCTGCGCCCCGAAGCGCGAGCCCGCCCCGTTGCCGGTGCGCACCACCAGCGGACACCGGAGCTGGCCGTTCGACATGTAGCGGCTCTTGGGGAACTCGTTGGCGATATAATCGAAGCACACCGCGATGAAGTCCGAGAACATGATCTCGGCGATCGGCTTGAGCCCCGTCATCGCCGCCCCCATGGCGGCGCCTAGGATCGCCTGCTCGGAGATCGGCGTGTCGCGCACGCGCAACGGCCCGAACTGCTCGTAGAGCCCCACCGTCGCCTTGAACACCCCGCCCGCCTTGGCCACGTCCTCGCCCAGAAACACCACGTCCGGGTCGCGCGCCATCTCCTGCGCAATCCCGCGCACCACCGCGTCGCGATAGGTCAGTTCCGCCATCGTCCGATCCCGCCTCCGGTTTGCGCTTTCAGTTCCGCCACGCCCAGCCGCCGTCGGCATAGACGTCGGTGGCGATGATATCGAGCGGCGGCGGCGGCGCGGCCTTGCATTTCTCGGTGGCCGTATCGACGATCCCGCGCACGTCCGCATCGATCGCAGCGATCGCCGCCTCGCCGACCCCGAACTGCCTGAGCCGCGCGCGATAGAGCCCGACCGGGTCGCGCGCCTTCCATTGATCGAGCTCGCCCTCGGGCCGGTACTTGGCCGGGTCGGCGCGCGAATGGCCGCTGTAGCGGTAGGTCTTGCACTCGATCAGCGAGGGCCCCTCGCCCGCCCGCGCGCGCGAAAGCGCCTTGCCCGCCGCGCGATAGACCTCGTCGGCGTCCTGGCCGTCCACGATCACCGGCTCAAGCCCGTAGGCGGACGCCCGGTCGGCCGCCGGATGCGCCACCGCCGTCACCTCGCCGATCGGGGTGTATTCCATGTACAGGTTGTTCTCGCACACGAACACCACCGGCAGCTTCCACACCGCCGCAAAATTGAGCGCCTCGTGGAACGCCCCGATATTGGTCGTGCCGTCGCCGAAGAAGCACACCGACACGTCGCTCGCGCCCTTGTACTGCGCCCGCCACGCCGCCCCGCAGGCGATCGGCAGATGCGCCCCAATGATCGCGTACGACCCCATCACCCCGTGCTCCACCGAGGTCAGGTGCATCGAGCCGCCCTTGCCGCGCATCAGCCCGTTGTCGCGCCCCATCAGCTCGCCCAGCACATGCTCCACCGGCGTCCCGCGCGCCAGCGTGTGCGCATGCCCGCGATAGGTGCAAAACGACAGATCCCCAGGCCGCATCGCAACTGCAAACCCCGCCGCAACCGCCTCCTGGCCCAAAGACAGATGGCTCGTCCCCTTCACCAGATTCTGCAAGAACAGATCATACGCACGCTGCTCCGCCTCCCGAACAACAACCTGCGTCCGGTACAACAACAACCGGACAGACTCACCTATATCGTCGTTGG
>JACFNY010000174.1 GCA_019454625.1 Sphingomonadaceae bacterium | reverse complement strand
AAGCGATATTCCGCCGTCTCGGCGCCGACGACCGCACCGATGAGAGCGACCCAGCCATCGCCAGGGCGCGCGCCGATGTCGAAGCGATCATCACGCGGCAGGGCTTTATCGTCGTAGACCATCCGGCGCTGAAGAGCCTCTATTTCATGCGCATGCGGCGCGGATTGCCGATCAGCACGCTCATCGACGATCTGCATGGCCGCCATCACCTGCTTGCGCGCGATCTGCCGGCGCTGCTCGTGCTGCTCACGCTCGATACCGGCCTCGAGCCGGAGTGCCTGAAGACGCTGACCGTGGATTGTCTCACCAACCCGCATGCCGGCACGGTGGAGCTGCGCTATCTGAAGCGCCGCGCCCGCGGTGCCGAGCACAAGAGCATGCGGGTCCGCGATGGTGGTAGCGGCACACCCGGCGGCCTCATGCGTCGCCTGATCGACGTCACCGCCGTCGCACGCGAGCATCTGACCGACGATTGCCTCTGGCTCTATCACAACGTTGGCGGCCTTCGCGCCGGCATCGTCGATCCCAAGTTCCAACTCGCCGCCTGGGCTCGTCGCCATGGTATCGCCGGCGATGATGGGAAGCCGCTCCATCTGCTGCTTTCCCGGCTGCGCAAGACCCACAAGGCGTTATGGTACACCAAGACCGAGGGGCATATGGCCCGCTTCGCGGTCGGTCACACCCGCGAGGTTGCGGCGCGCCACTATGCCGATCTGCCGTCGCTCCGGCCGTTGCACGAGGCGGCCGTCGCCGATGCCTTCCGCGCAGCGGTCGCTGCGGCGATGCCGACCGTGCTTCCACCCACCGCCGAGCAGGCGCTGCGCGAAGCGCCCGAACAGGTCGCGTCGCTGATGTCGGCTGATACGGTGGGTCCGGTGCTCGACGGCGAACAGGATGTCTGGCTCGCCGCCTGCGCGGGCTTCCATAGCAGTCCTTTCGCCGAGCCCGGTTCGCCCTGCGCGCAGCCCTTCTGGGGCTGCCTCGATTGTCCCAACGCCGTCATCACCGCGCGCAAGCTCCCCGCGATCCTCGCCTTTCTCGCGTTCGTCGAAGAGCAGCGATGCAGCCTGCCGGCGAGCGACTGGGCCGCCAAGTTCGGCCGCGTCCACACCCGGATCACGGTCCAGGTCCTGCCGGTCTTCTCCGATGCCGTTATCGCCGAAGCGCGCCGGCAGATGGGGAGCGAACGGCTCTATCTGCCGCCGGAGGCACGCGCATGACCACGCCCGTCCATGCCCTCGTGCCCGCGTTCGACGATCGCCCTGTGCTGGCGAGCGCGCCGCTCAAGGCGGGCCATGCCCGCGAGGAGCTGTCGCACGTCGGCGACCCGACCTGGGATCTCGGTCCCGCCGTCTTCCGCGAGAACGCTCGGCGCTGCCACGTCACCGTGCATTTCGACGTGCTCGAACATGCCGATGTGCAGGCGGCAATGCGCGCCTATCTCTACGCCCGCCTCAACGTCGGTCTTCCCGGCTACCACCCGAAGCTGCCGCCCGCCAGCATCCGACAGGCATTCAACCGGGCTCGCCGGTTCTTCGCCTTCGCGCGCGAGCGGCTTGGGCGGCTCGACCTGGGCCGCATCGATCAGGCGCTGATCGACGCTTATGCGCGCCACCTGCGGGATGATTCAGCGCGGCGCCCCGTCATCGTCGGCCAGCTCTTGCAGGTGGTCACCGATCTCTACCATCTCCGGGATCACCTGCCTGGAGGCGGTCTCGGGTTCGAGCCGTGGGCCGGGCAAGCGGCTGCGCGCGTCGCCGGATATCGGCATGTGCGCGAGAACCGCACCCCACGCATGCCGGAGGAGATTGTCACGCCGCTGCTCGCCTGGTCGCTGCGCTATGTCACGACCTTCGCGACCGATATTCTGGCGGCTCGGGTCGCGCTCGATCGGCTCGAGGCAGTCCGCGCTCGGCTGCTCGCCGCCGAACGCGGACTGCCTGATGCAGAGCGCCGCCTGCGGCAGCGCGCGCGCCTCGAGCGCTATCTCGCGCGCCGAGCCCGGCAAGGACGCGGCGTGCCCATCTGGACGACGGCACACAACGGCGCCACGCGCATCGATCCCCTCACCGGGGATGCAACCCCGCCGATCAACGCCCATCTCCTCCATTTGCATGCCGGCATCGATGCCGTCGCCGAGCCGGCCATGCATCTCATGCTCACTACCGGCGCACCGGATGTCATTCGCGAAGCGGTTGCATCGCTTGGTACCGAGGTCGGCGGCATGGACACGCCGATCTCGATCGCTCCCGAGAGCGGTCGGCCATGGCGTGCCCGCTTCGACGTGAAGACCCTAGCGATCGAGGAGCGGATGCTGCAGGCCGCCGCCTATATCGTATGCGCCTATCTGACCGGCATGCGCGACTGCGAGGTCCAGGCGATGCGGCGCGGCTGCCTCTCGATCGCGCGCAGCGAAGACGGCCTGATCGAGCGGCAACGCGTCCGATCGACCCTCTACAAGCGCCGATCGAGCGCCGGTGAGTCGGCGAGCTGGGTGACGATCGAACCGGTGGCCGAGGCGATCACGGTGCTCGAACGGCTGTCGGAACACGCGGCACGGAAGACTGGAAGCGACACGCTCTGGCCGGTGCTTCGTCCCCGCGCTGTCACCAAGACGCATCTGTCGAGCGAGGTGGTCCGCCAGCTCAACGCCTTCCGCGACCACCTCAACACCGTCTTCGGCAGCCCCGATGCGCCGGTCATCCCACCCGGCCCCGATGGCAAGCCGTGGCGCATCACGACGCGGCAGTTCCGGCGCACCATCGCGTGGCACATCGCCAACCGTCCGTTCGGCACCATCGCCGGCATGATCCAGTACAAGCATGCCTCGGTCGCCGCTTTCGAGGGCTATGCCGGGACCAGTGGATCGGGGTTTCGCGCAGAGGTCGAGGCGCAGCGCCGGCTCGGTCAGATTGACGATCTGCTGGACTATTTCGACCGGCGGCAGGGCGGCGCATCACTCGGCGGACCGGCGGGACCACGCATCGCGCGGACCCTCGACGATGCCGCCGTTAAGCTCGGGCCACTGCCCGCCATGATCGCCGATCGGGCCCGCCTGCGCGTCATGCTCGCCAGCGTCGCGCGCACCTTCCACGTCGGTCTGCTCGCGGATTGCTTCTTCGATCCCGCGACCGCGCTCTGCCTCAAGCGCGTGACGACCCCCGATCCCAGGCAGCCGCTCACCGCTCTGTGCGAGCCGACCCGCTGCCCCAACGCCTGTATCACCGCCCGCCACAGGCCGGCGTGGGAGCGCGCGGCCGATGATGCCAGGGCGCATTTACGCGAACGGCGCATGTCCGATCTCCAGCGCCGCGCGCTTGAGGGCGAGCTTGACCGCCTGACCGCGGTGATTGCCGGGATCGACCCTCCCGCGCCGTAGACCACCCCGGCTGTTGGCGGAGTCCTGCGCCGGTCGGCGCACCCGCGCAACGGCTTCGCCGTCCTCCGCTTCGCTGCGGCCCTGACGGGTGCGCGAGCCCCCTGTGCCCGGCGCGAACGGGCCTCCGCCGCCGGGGATGGTCCCCGGCGCGAGAACGGAGAACAGATCATGTCAGCCTCACCACGCTCAGACGTCTATGCGCGCGTCACCGACGCGATCGTCGCCGCGATCGAAGCCGGCACCGGCACCTGGCGCATGCCGTGGCATCATTCTGGCGCCGACGTCACCCGCCCGACCAACGTCGCCAGCGGCAAGCCCTATCGCGGCATAAATACGGTCTCGCTCTGGGCGGCCGCCTATGGCAGCGGCTATGCGAGCGGGGTCTGGGGCACCTATCGCCAGTGGCAGGCGCTCGGCGCGCAGGTCCGCAAGGGCGAGCACGCCAGCCTCGGCGTCCTCTGGAAGGAGTTTCGCGCGAAGGGCGATGACGCCGGCGACGATGACGACCACCGACGGCTTTTCGCCAAGGCATTCAGCCTGTTCAACGCCGATCAGGTCGATGGCTACGCGCCCGAACCGGCGCCGGACCTGCCCGAGAGCGAACGCCTCGCCGCCGCCGAAGCCTTCATCGCCGCCCTCGGCATCGATACCGTCTACGGCTCGGCCAGCGCCTATTATCACATCGCCGAAGACCGCATCCACATGCGGGATTTCAGCGCCTTCCACGATGCCCACGGCTTCTACGCCACCCACATTCACGAAGCGGCTCATGCCAGTGGCGCAGTCCATCGGCTCGACCGGGATTTCAGCGCCAAGTGGACCAGGCACGCGCTCGCGATGGAGGAAGCAACCGCCGAGCTGACCGCATCGTTCCTGCTTGCCGATCTCGGGATCGCGCACGAACCGCGACCCGATCATGCGGCCTACATCGCCTCCTGGCTGCAACTGCTCAAGGACGAGCCTCGGGCGATCTTCACCGCGGCGAGCAAGGCGCAGGCGGCAGCCGACTGGATGCACGCCCGACAGCCGTAATGCTCACGCGACCCGCACTTCGGCGCCAAGTGTGTCGAGCAGCGGACAGCCCGGATCCCGACCGGCATCGCAGGCGCGCACCGAGTCGGCCAGAACCCGTTCCATCCGCTTGAGGTCCGCGATCCGCGCGCGTACGTCCTTCAGGTGCGACGCCGCGAGCTCGCGCACCTCGGCGCAGGAGGCCTGACCGCCAACCGCGAGTCCGAGCAAGGCGCGTACCTCGTCCAGGGTAAAGCCCAGCTCCCTCGCGCGGCGCACGAAGCCCAGGCGAGCCACGTCCTCCCGGCCATAGCTGCGGTAGCGGCCCGCCGCGGCGGAGCGGGCAGCAGCCCGATCCGCTCGTAATAGCGGATCGTCTCGATGTTGCATCCGGTGCGGCGTGAGAGTTCGCCGATCTGGATCGCGCCGGTTGCGGCCATCCCCAAAATACCTCTTGAGTCTGTAGTCGCTACAGATGTTAGGACAGCTCAATGCCCGCCACAAGGAGTCGCCCGTGACCCAGACGCCAAGCCCGCCTAAGGGGATCGGCACCGCCACGCTCACGCTGGCGGGGATCGCTGCGGCGTTCGGCGTCGCCGCCTGCTGTGCGCTGCCGATCCTCTTCGCATCCGCCGGGATCGGCGCAGCTTGGCTCGGCGGCGTGGCCATTGTCGCCGCGCCGTATCGCACGCCGCTTCTC